>NZ_JBEZGK010000009.1:0-270394 GCF_040649935.1 Micromonospora sp. NPDC048842
TATCTTCTCCTCTGATTGTACAGTCATTCCCTTCACGACGCTCTTCCGTTCTCCGCGCCCCGCCCCGCCCCGCGCCCCGCCCCGCCCCGCGCGCGCCGATCTTGCAGTTTCTGTTGTTGATTTGGGTTGATATGCACTCTAGGTCGGGACAAAAAGTGCAAGATCGCGGAGTTGGGTCGGGTGCGGGAGACTCGCGTCGTTGCCGAACTTCAGTCGCCGTCGAGCAGCCAGCGGACCACCTCGATCTTCTCGGGGAAGACGATGTCGTCGGTGACGCTCCAGGACAGCGTGTGCCCGATCGTCCAACCCCGGACCCGTTCCCGGTCCAGCCCCAGTTCGGTGCTGAGCCGGTGCAGTCGATGCCGGACGGCGGCCGCTGAGTGCCCCAACTCCGGGCCGCGCACCATCGGCACGACCGAGAACTCGCGCTCCCCGATCAGCGGCTTCGGGTCGATCGCCAGCCACGGCCCTCGTCCAGCGGCAAGTGCGTCGGCGGCGAGTGCGTCGGCGGCGAGTGCGTTGGCGGCGAGGATGTTGCCGGCGTGCAGGTCCTGGTTGACCAGCACCTGCTCGCCCTGGCTCGACGCCAGACCGGTGGTCAGCTCGAGCGCCCCGTCCAGCAGCCGTCGCTCATACGGTCGCCCGGCCCGTTCCCAGGCCCGGGGCATCCGGTCGATCCAGCCGGCGGCCTCCTGCGCCAGCGGTGCGAACGGCGCGCCGGCCGGTCGCCAGAGCCGGGGGAGCAGACCGACCACCACGTCCAGCGCTCGGTCCGGCGGTAGGTCGTGCAGGGGAGTGCCGGGCTGGCAGCGTTCGAGCAGCAGGGCACGCCGCTCGGGGTCGTGGGCGAGCAGACGGATCGCCGCGTCACCGTCCCACTGGGCCAAGGCGTCGGCCTCGTACCGGCTCTCCTCGTCGGGAAACTGGAGCTTCAGCACCGCCGCAGTGCCGTCGGGCAGGTGGGCGGGGAGCGCCAGTGATGCGTACGCCTGCCGGAAGGGCGGCCCGACCCGTAGCGACCAGCGCTCGGCGCACTCGTTCAGCCACGTCGGGAGTGCCGCCAGCCAGGCGCGACCGGCCTGTGATCCGCGTACCCAGTCGAGTCCCTCGGGCAGATCCATCCGGCGCTCCTGAGTCGTGCGGCGATTCGTGCCGGCCGCCAGGTGATTCAGCCGGGCCACGGCGTTCACACGCCGGTCCACAGTGGCTAGCGTGGACGGGTGCAGATTGGTGTGAACGTACCGAACTTCGCCCCGGGCACCGACCCCGACGTGTTGCGTCGGTGGGCGCAGACGGTGGAGGGTCTCGGCTTCGACCTGTTGATGGTCTCCGATCACATCGCGGTGACCCCGGACGTGGCCGAGCAGTACCCGGCGCCGTTCTACGAGCCGTTCACCACGCTGTCCTGGCTGGCCGGGGTGACCAGTCGGGTTCGGCTGGGCACCACTGTGCTCATCGTCCCGTACCGGCACCCGCTGCTCACCGCCCGGATGGCGGCGAACCTCAACCGGCTCAGCGGCGGGCGGCTCGTCCTCGGTGTCGGCGTCGGCTGGGCCCGGCAGGAGTTCGAGGCGCTCGGCGTGCCGTTCCGGCAGCGCGGCGCGCTGACCGACGAGTACCTGCACACCATGCGCGAGGCCTGGCAGGACACCGACGACTACGACACGGCTGCGATCCCGATCTGGGTCGGTGGCAACAGCGAGGCCGGCATGCGCCGCGCGGTACTGCTCGGTGACGCGTGGCACCCGCTGCGGATCACGCCCGGACGGCTGGCCGAGGCGGTCGGACGACTGACGGACATCGCCGACGAGTTGGGTCGCCCGGTGCCCGCGGTGGTGCCGCGGATCGCGCTCCAGGAGACCCGAGAACCGAGCACCGGCCCGGAGCGGCTCGCCGGCGTCGGCACCATCGATCAGATCGTCGCCGACCTGGACAAGCTTCGTGCGCTCGGCGCGGAGACGGTGGTGCTGGACCCGTTCAACGGCGACCTGACCGAGATCCGCCAGCCCGAACGCGCCTGGCGGACCCTTGCGGCAGTGGCCGCACATCACGCAACCCAGGAGGACCGATGACCCCCGACGACGAGAAGTTTCTCCGCCACGCAGTGGAAATCGCCAGGCGGGCGGGGGCTTCCGGCGAACGGCCGTTCGGCTCGTTGCTGGTCGACGCGGCCGGCGTCGTCCTGATCGAGGACCACAACACTGTGGTCTCCGACGCGGACATCAGCGCCCATCCGGAGTTGAAGCTGGCCCGCTGGGCGGCTCGGGAACTCTCCCCCGAGGTGGCCGCCGGCACCACGATGTTCACCAGTTGCCAGCCCTGCGCGATGTGCGCGACGGCGATCGACCGGTCCGGCCTCGGGCGGGTGGTGTACGCGCTGTCCACCGAGCAGTTCGAGGAGGTCAAGCCGGCCACCCCGCCGCTGCCCCCGGTCCGTTACGAGGGGCCGGCGCTGTTCGACGAGGCACGCCAGCCGATCGACGACTACTACTGACCGGGCCCGTCTGCGGTGCCTGGTAGGTGAGGGCGAGACGACCCGGTGTTGCGGACGCGTGCGCGCCACAGGTCGTCCTGGGTGCCTGTCTTGTGCCAGAGGTGGGCGACGCCGTCCGGGCCGAGGTCGTCGAGGGGTACGAGGAAGTCAGTGGACAGCGTCTTGGCGAATTCGTCGACATCGGCGATCACGCGGGGGGTGCTGGCGGCGGCACCCAGCCGACGCAGCGTCCGGGACAGCAGGACCAGGGTATGGTCGCCGCTCGGCCGAGCGGCCATGAGCGTGGTGACGTACGCCGAGGCGGGGGACGTGGACAGCTCCCGGGAGTGGGTGGCGAAGTCGGCGACCTCCCGTGGCTGCAGGCGCAGGTCGTAGGAGGCGATGGTTCCGCCGGGGCGGTGGTGGAAGCGCCAGGTATCCGGATCGAGCCGCTCAAGCCGGTAGGCCAGACTTCCCTGGATGTGGGGCCCCTCCCGCATCGGCAACGGCTGGATGAATCCGTCGCCGATACCAGCGTCGGCCAGCCAGCGTCGCCCATCGAGGTCGACGAGCAGCGCGTTGTGGTTGCCCCACATCGCCTCGCCGCGGGTAGCGCGCCTACGCGCCGAACTCACCCAGCGCAGCGTGGACCGCTACCTGACCCTCATGCTCGATGGCCTGCGTGCTGGCCCGGACGTCCAAGACCTTCCCCCCGCCGAGATCGGCCTGGTCGACCTCGGGGGCGCCTGATGGATGTGGGACGCGGTCATCGCCACAGCCGGGCGGCCGTCCCCGTTGCGGTGTGACGCAGCCGGAATTGACAGTCGACCGACTGCCGGAGCAGGGTTGAGCGGTGACAACGATGTCAACGGTCAAATGGGAGGAAAAGCCTCCCGCCGCGTGCCGGCCCTGGCTGGTCGATTCGTGGCGTACCGTTGGCGGTTTTGCGGCGCGGACCCGGTCCGTCCGCCGATCCTGGCCGTATGTCCCTTTCCTACCCGACGGTGACCAGCTGAGATGACCGACGTGCCCCGACCTGACGCCGTAACGACCCCCACTCCGGCGGGGTCACCAGACCTGCCCGATCTGGACGAGTTCCTCGTCGACCAGACCCGGACGCTGCTCGACACCGCCCGCCGCTCGGTCCGGCCCGAGGGCGGTTTCTGGTGGCTCACCGACGACCGCACCCCGGATCGTGGCGAACCGATCCACACCTGGATCACCTGCCGGATGACCCACGTGGCCGCCCTCGCCCACCGCAACGGCGACCCGGACGCCGCCGCCCTGGTGGACCACGGGATCGCCGCGCTCAGCACGCTACTGCGCGACGACCGGTACGGCGGCTGGTTCGGCGCGGTGGACCAGCAGGGAGTGCCAGTCAACGACCGCAAGGCCGGCTACGACCACGCGTTCGTCCTGCTCGCCGCCTCCAGCGCCGCGCGCGCCGGACGGCCCGGCGCGAACCGGCTGCTCGCCGACGTGCTGGCCGTCGTGCGGGACCGGTTCTGGGACGACGACGCCGGCGCGGTCCGCGAATCGTGGAACCGGGACTGGACGGTCACCGAGGACTACCGGGGCGCCAACAGCAGCATGCACATGGTCGAGGCGTTCCTCGCCGCTGCCGCCGCCACCGGCGACGCGAGCTGGGCCGACCGGGCCCTGCGGATCGCCACCCACCTCGTGCACGGTGAGGCGGCCCGACACGACTGGCGGCTGCCCGAGCACTTCACCACCGACTGGACGCCGCTGCCCGACTACAACCGGGACCAGCCCGCCGACCCGTTCCGGCCGTACGGCTCCACGATCGGGCACTGGCTGGAGTGGGCCCGGCTGCTGCTGGAGTTGGAGGCGGTGCTGCCGCAGCCACCCCGCTGGCTGCTCGCCGACGCCCGCACCCTGTTCGCCGCGGCAGTGCGTCGCGGCTGGGCGGTCGACGGCGCGGACGGCTTCGTCTACACCATTGACTGGGACGACCGGCCGGTGGTGCGCTCCCGGATGCACTGGGTTCTCGCCGAGGCCATCGGTGCGACGATCACCCTGCACCGCCGCACCGGGGACGCGGTCTACCTCGACTGGTACCGGGTCTTCTGGGCGTACGCCCGCCGCACTCTCATCGACCAGACCGGATGGCGGCACGAGTTGGACGCGCAGAACCTGCCCGCCCAAACGGTCTGGCACGGCCGACCGGACGTCTACCACGCCTACCAGGCGGTACTGCTGTCCCGCGCGGCCGACGGGCTCGGCGGCCCCGGCCCGCTCGCACCGGGGGAGGTGACCGCGTGATCGTCGTCGCGGGTGAGGCGCTGATCGACCTGGTCGTCACCGCCGAGGGGCAGCGGGCCGTGCCCGGTGGCTCCCCGGCGAACGTCGCGGTCACCCTGGCCCGGCTCGACCAGCCGGTACGACTGCTGGCCCGACTCGCCAGCGACGAGTACGGTCGGCAACTCGTCGAGCACCTGAGCGCCAACCGGGTGGACCTGGAGTGGGCGGTACGCGCCGAGGAGCCCACGTCGGTGGCGGTGGCCACAGTGAACGCCGCCGGGCAGGCCAGCTACGAGTTCCGGCTGGCCGGTGCGGCCGACTGGCAGTGGACGCCACAGGAGTTGCCCGAGCTGGCCGGTTCACCGGCGATCGCACTGCACACCGGGTCCCTCGCGCTCGCGTTGGCACCCGGCGCGGACGCGCTGGAGGGCCTGCTCGCCCGGGAACGCCAGCGGGACGGGCTCACGGTCTCCATCGACCTCAACCTGCGCCCGAGCATCGTCACGGATCGGGTGGCGGAGCAGGAGCGGGTACGCCGGCAGATTCGCCTCGCGCACCTGGTCAAGGCCAGCGACGAGGACCTGGCCTGGCTCTACCCGGACCGTTCGGTGGCCGACGTGATGACCGAATGGCGTACGGCCGGTGTGTCCTGCGCCGTGGTGACCCGGGGCGGGGACGGCGCCTGGCTGCTCGCGCCGGACGGCTCGCTGCACGAGGAGCCGGCGGTCCGCACCACTGTGGTCGACACCGTTGGCGCCGGCGACTCGTTCACCGGTGGCCTGCTGGCCGCGCTGGCCGACCTCGACGCGCTCGGTGACCGGCCGGCCGATCGGCTCGCCGCGGTGACCCCGCAGCAGTGGGCGGAGGTGCTCCGACAGGCCGCCACTGTGGCCGCGCTGACCTGCGCCCGCCGAGGCGCCAACCCACCGACCCGCGCCGAGGTCGACGCCCTCCTGACGGCCGCGAGCTAAACCACTCTGCCGGTCGATCATGGACTTGTGGTGGGCGTTTGACCGCACTTTGCGGCATACGTGAGGCACCACAACTCCATGATCGACCCCCGGGAGCGGGGGGATCAGGTCAGGCCGCGGGGTAGGAGCCTCGTGGGGAGCACTGTGGTCGTCGGCGGGGAGTCGTCGCCGGCTATGCGCTCGAACAGCCGTTCGGTGGCGACCCTCGCCAGCTCCCTCGTGTCGTACGCGACGACGGTCAGCGGTCGGGGCATCAGGTGGGCCAGCTCGAAGTCGTCGAAGCCGACCAGCGCCGCGTCACTGCCCCGCCGGTGCAGCTCCTGGAGCGCGCCGACGGTGAGCCGGTTGTTGGCGCAGAAGAAGGCGGTGGGCGGCTCCGGAAGGTCGAGCAACCCGGCGACCGCTCGGCCGGCCTCCTCGGGAGCGATGAGCCGCTCACGGATCAGCGACTCGTCCGGCTCGACCCCGGCGGCGTCCAGCGCCGCCCGTGCCCCGGCCAGCCGCTCCCGCATCGTGGGCACGCTCGGCGCGCCGAGCAGCAGCCCCACCCGTCGGTGCCCCTCGTCGAGCAGCGCGGTCACCCCGGCGTGGCTGCCACCCCGGTTGTCCAACAGCACGGCGTCGGCCTGAAGCCCCTGCGGCGGCCGGTCCAGGAACACCACAGGCATGCCCAGCTCGACCTCGCGACGCAGGAACGAGTGGTCGAGGCCCGCCGGCACCACCAGCAGGCCGTCGACGCGGCGTTGGGTGAAGTCCTGGAGCAGGGCGCGTTCCCGCTCCGGATCCTCCTCCGACGACGCGGTGATCAGCATGGTGCCGTGGGCGGCGGCGATCTCGGCGGCGACGCTGGCGATGGTCGCGTAGAACGGGTTGGCGATCTCCTCGATCAGCAGCCCGACCGTGGCGTTGAGCTGCCGGGAGCGCAGGTTACGAGCGATGTCGTTGCGCCGGAAGCCCAGCTCGGCGATGGCGGCCAGGACCCGGCCGACCAACTCCTGGCCGACCGGCTCGTCGTTCACGACCCGGGAGACCGTCTTCAGGCTGACGTCGGCCCGCCGGGCCACGTCGACCATCGTGGGACGCCGACGCGCTGTCGGCCGGGTCGGGGTCTGGGTCACGGGGTGGTCCTCCACGGCGGGCGCGGGTCAACGGTCGAGGGCGGCGAGCGCGTCGACCGCTTTTCGGGCGGCGATGAGCACCGGATCCCAGACCGGCGCGTACGGCGGAGCGTAGCCCAGGTCCAGCTGTGTCATATCGTCCACCGTCATGCCGTTCCACAGCGCCACGGCCAGCGAGTCGATCCGTTTGGCCGCCTCGGACCAGCCGACGATCTGCGCGCCGAGCAACCGGCCGCTGGGACGCTCGGCGATCAGCTTGACGGTCATCGGCCGGGCGCCCGGGTAGTAGCCGGCCCGGTTGGTCGACTCGGCGATCACCGAGACGAACTCGAAGCCGGCAGCCGTGGCGTCGCGCTCGCGAAGACCCGTCCGACCCACCTCCAGGTCGCAGACCTTCGTCACCGCCGTGCCGATCACGCCCGTGAAGGTGGCGTACCCGCCGCCGATGTTGATCCCGGCGACCCGGCCCTGCTTGTTGGCGTGCGTGCCGAGCGGCACGTGCACCGGCAACCCGCTGACCCGGTGCAGGGTCTCCACGCAGTCACCGGCCGCCCAGACCCCGGGGTGTCCGGGCACCCGCATCCGCCGGTCCACCCGGATCGCACCGGTCGGGCCGAGGGGCAGCCCGGCCGCCTCCGCGAGCGCGGCGTTGGGGCGTACGCCCAGACCCATGACCACGACGTCGGTCGGGATCGGCCCCTCGGCGGTGACCACGGCGGATACCCGGCCGTCCCGCTCCTCCAGGCCGGTCACCGGCAGGCCGCCGCGGATCGTGATGCCGAGGCCGCGCATCGCCTCGGCGACCAGCTCGCCCATGTCGCTGTCGACAGTCGACATGGGCTGCTCGCCGGCCTCCACCAGGGTCACCGAGAGGCCGCGTTGGATGAGGGCCTCGGCGATCTCGACGCCGATGTACCCGCCGCCGACCACCACGGCCCGGCGCGGCTGCGGGTCGGCGTCCAGCCAGTCGCGTAGTGCCGCACCGTCGTCGAGGGTCTGCATGCCGAACACGCCGCCCGCGTCGGTGATCGCCCACGACGGTTTAACAGGCACCGCGCCGGTGGCGTACATCAGGTCGTCGAAGCGCTCGCGGACCTCGCCGCCGTCCTTCAGGTCCCGCGCGACCACCTCGCGGCGTTCCAGGTCGATGGCAGTGACCTCGTGACGCATCCGGACGTCCATCGCGTACTCGGTGCGGAACGTCTCCGGGGTCCGGGCGATCAACGCCTCGGGGCCGGGCACCAGGCCGCTGATCCAGTACGGGATGCCGCACGCCGAGTAGGAGGTGAAGTTGCCCCGCTCGAAGACCACGATCTCCAGGTCGCCGCGGTCACGGCGGCGTCGGGCCTGGGACGCCGCCGACATTCCGGCGGCGTCCCCGCCGATGACGATCAGCCGTTGCGCCACGGGTTCATCCTGTCATGCGGTGATCAGCCGCGGGTCTGCCGCGCGACGTCCTGCACCACGTCGGTGAGTCGGCCGGTGCGCTCGAACACCGCGCGTTGCCGCGCCGCGCCGCTGCCGTGCCGGCGCAACCCACCCAGCAGGTCGGTCACCTCGGCCCAGTCGCCGTGCTGCTCCAGCGCGGGCCGCATCCGCTCCACGAACCGGTCCAACAGCTCCCACGCCGGGCGCAGCTCACCGTTCGTGACGTCGACGGCTTCACCTTCCAGGCCGTCATGGGCGGCCCGCCAGTGCGCGCCGACCAGCAGGTGGTGGTCGGTCTGCAACGCCGGCCGGCCGGCCTCGACATCCGCCATGGCGGTGGCCACCAGCGCCCGGACCAGCGCGGCGACCAGCACTGCGTCGTCCACCGACGGGCAGACGTCGCCGATCCGCAGCTCCACGGTCGGGTACTTCGCCGACAGGCGGGCGTACCAGTAGAGCATTCCCTCGTCGAGCATCACCCCGCTGGAGATCAACTGGCGGATCAGCCGCTGGTAGTGCTCGTGCGACTCCAGGAACGGCGTCGGCGCCACCGACGGCCAGCGCTCCCACTCCACCGAGCGCCAACTGGCGTAGCCGGTGTCCTCGCCCCGGGAGAACGGCGAGTTGGTGGTCACCGCGTGCAGCATCGGCAGCCACGGCCGTACGTGGTTGAGCACCTGCACGCCGGTGTCCGGGTCGGGCACCCCGACGTGTACGTGCATACCGTTGTTGCCGGGGCCGGGAACGAGCAGCCGGAAGCGCTCGATCATCCGGTCGAAGCGGGGCTTGTCCACCACCGGCGGCACCGGGCCGTCCACCGGGCCGGTGCCGATGGCGAGCAGGCGTACGCCGGCCCGCTCGGCGGCGTCGGAGAGCGCCCGACGCAGGACGCCGAGGGAGTGCCGGATCGACGAGAGCTCCAGGCCGGGCGGGCTGCCGATCTCGATCTGACTGGTCTGGAACTCCCGCTCCACCTGTCCGCGAAGTTCGGCTGGCACCTGCTCCATGACCAGGTCCACGGCCGGAACCGCGGCTCCGGTGTGCGGGTCGACGAGCAGGAACTCCTCCTCGACACCCACGGTGAGCAACCCGGCCGCCGCAGCCATGTCGCTGGGCGCCTCCGCCACCTGACCCGTCATCGACATCACCCGTCCGTTCCTACCGTTCGCGGTCCGTCCGCGTTGGTCCTTCGTTGGTTACCCAACGTGGCGATGCCGGGAAACGTGGCGGCGGCGCGTCGTACGGGGCGGGCCGCCGGATTCGGCTGGGTGACGTGACAGCGGGTCCTATGCTGGGCCCGTGCCGGTGCTGCTGGGCTTTGTCGGGGTCGCGTGGGTGTCCGCGTTCGCCCAGCTCACAGTGCTCGCGGGCCGCCCGGTCGACCTGCTGGCGGGCGCCGCGCTGACCGCCCTGGTGCTGCTCGCCGTGGTGCTGGCGGCCCGGGTGCACGATCGGGCGGGCGCGCCCGGTGCCGGTCCCCGGTGGGCCGGGCTCCGGGCCCGCTCCCGCAGTCGCCGCATGCCTCGCCAGATCGACCCGGATGCGGCCGGTCGTCCTCGTCCCCGTGCTCCGGGGCACCCCTGCGCCGCGTAGCGCCTCGCCGCCGCGCGGCCGATCCCGCCGTCACCGGCCCCCCTGCTGAGCGAATACCGCCCGGGGAGGGCCTCACCGGAATCGGACCGAGGGGTTTCCCATGCTTGCCTTCGCACCACTGCACGACGCTGTCGCCGCTGCCGGCAGCGCACTGTCCTGGCTCACCGAACTGCTCGAACCACTGGCCGGCGGCGGAGCGACCGCCGCCGCCATCGTGCTCTTCACCATCGCCGTCCGCCTGCTGATCTCGCCGCTGACCGTCGCGCAGGTCCGCGGCGAGCGGCGCCGCGCTGCGCTCGCCCCACAGGTGCGTGACCTCCAGAAGCGGTACGCGGACGACCCGGCGACGCTTCAGCGCGAGGTGTTCACGTTGTACCGCGAAGCCGGCGCGAACCCGATCGCCGGCTGTCTTCCGTTGCTCATCCAGGCACCGTTCCTGCTGGTGCTGTACCGGTTGTTCAGCACCAGCGAGGGTGGCACCGGGTTGCTGGACGAGCGGTTGGCCGGCGTGCCACTGGGTCACCATCTCAGCGACGGGCTGGCCGGTGCGGCCGGACCGCTGTTCGGCGTACTCCTGGTGGTGTTGCTGGTGGTGGCCTGGTGGTCGTCGCGGCGGGCCCGGCGGGCGTCGGCGGCGGTGGGCACGGTGGCCGGTACGCCGACCGAGGGGCCGGGCGCGGCCACGCTCGGCCGGCTGCTGCCCCTGCTGCCGTTCACGACGGTGCTGGTGGCGCTGGTGCTGCCGCTCGCCGCGGTGATCTACCTGGTGACCACGAGCGTGTGGTCGGCCCTTGAGCAGGCGGTGCTCCGCCGCCCGCAGGCGGTCCCGACGCGCCCCCTGGACAGAAACAGTTAACTGTCTTAATAATTGACAGCAACGTTGACGTCCATGAATGCCCGTCCGGGCCCGGAGGGTCGCATGAAACGCTCCAGATCCCTTGTCCTGTCCCTCGTCGCCGCCCTCGCGGCGACACTCGGCGCGGCCTGGGTGGCGCTGCCCGCGTACGCCGCCGGCGCCACCGCCAGCTTCGTCAAGACCGCCGACTGGGGCTCGGGTTGGGAGGGGAAGTACACAATCACCAACGGCGGCAGCTCGACTGTCAACGGCTGGAGCCTCGCCTTCGACCTGCCGTCCGGCACCACCCTCGGCAGCTACTGGGACGCGTTGCTCAGCTCGTCCGGCCAGCGGCACACCTTCACCAACCGATCCTGGAACGGCGCGATCGCCCCGGGCGCGTCGGTTTCCTTCGGCTTCCTGGCCAGCGGCTCCGGCTCACCGAGCGGCTGCCAGCTCAACGGCGCGTCCTGCGGCGGCGGCACCCCACCCACCACGACGCCCCCACCCACCACGCCGCCGCCGACCACGCCGCCGCCGACCACGCCCCCACCGACCGACCCGCCCACCGGTGGGTTGCCGAAACACCTGCTCACCGGTTACTGGCACAACTTCGACAACCCCGCCGTCGAGCTGCGGCTACGCGACGTCCCCGCCGAGTACGACCTGGTGGCGGTCGCCTTCGCCGAGGCCACCGCGACTCCCGGCGCGCTCACCTTCGGCGTCGACCCCGGGCTGGCCGCTTCGCTCGGTGGTTACACCGACGCGGACTTCACCGCCGACGTCCGCACCCTGCACAGCCGGGGCAAGCGGGTCATCCTCTCCGTCGGTGGTGAGACCGGCCGGGTCACAGTGAACAACGCCGCGTCGGCCGCCGCGTTCGCCGACACGGCCGCCGCGTTGATCGCCCGGTACGGCTTCGACGGGATCGACATCGACCTGGAGAACGGGCTCAACCCGACGTACATGGCGCAGGCGCTGCGCGCGCTGCGAGCCACTGTCGGATCAAGCCTGATCATCGCGATGGCGCCGCAGACCATCGACATGCAGAACCCTGCCGGCGGCTACTTCAAGCTGGCGCTCGACATCAAGGACATCCTCACAGTCGTCAACACCCAGTACTACAACTCCGGCGCGATGCTCGGCTGCGACCAGAACGCTGCCTATGGTCAGGGCACCGTGAACTTCATCGTCGCGTTGGCCTGCATCCAGTTGGAGGCCGGGCTCCGCCCCGACCAGGTCGGCCTCGGCCTGCCCGCCGGAGCGGGGGCGGCCGGCGGCGGCATCGTCGCGCCCAGCGTGGTCAACGCCGCCCTCGACTGCCTGGCCCGAGGCACCAACTGCGGTAGCTTCCGCCCGCCGCGCACCTACCCCGGCATCCGGGGCGCGATGACCTGGTCGGTGAACTGGGACGTCAGCAACGGCAACGGCTTCGCCAACACGGTGGGCCCGCACCTGGACACCCTGCCCTGACCGCGCCCGCCGGCGTCCGGACCGGACGCCGGCGGTAGGCGGTAACGCGGATCAGCGACCGGCGGTCACCGACCGGCGGTCACCGACCGCCGGTCGTCGCGATCACGACGCTTGCGAACCTTGCGGATCGCCCAACTGGCCACCATCACGACGAAGACCGCGACGATCGCGTAGTTGAACCAGTCGCTGTAGCGCTCGACGTCCTGCCAACGGCGCCCGAGCGCGTAACCCGCGCCCACGATGAGGCCGTTCCACACCCCGCTGCCGATGGTGGTGAGCAGGATGAACTCACCCAGCGGCATCCGGTTGGCCCCGGCCGGCACGGAGACCAGGCTGCGGACCACCGGCACCACCCGGCCGATCAGCACCGCCCACCGACCGTGCCGCTCGAACCACTTGTCGGCCTTCTCCAGGTCGTCGCTGTCCACCAACGGGATGTGGTCCAGCCAGCGCTTGAGCCGTTCCTCGCCCAGCGCCGCGCCCAGCCAGTAGAGCACCAACGCGCCGACCAGCGAGCCGACCGTCGCGGCCAGCACCACGAGGAAGACGTTGAACTCACCCTCGTGGGCCAGGAAACCGGCGAGCGCCAGCACGATCTCACTGGGGATCGGCGGAACGATGCTCTCCAGCGCCACCAGCAGCGCCACTCCGACCGGGCCCATCGCCTCGATCACCGAGGCCACCCAGCCGGTCAACCCGGTGAACTCGGACGGGTCGCCAGCCTGGGCGTACGCCATGGGTCGTCCTTCCGGTCGGCTCTCGGGGATCGGATGGTCATACCCAGCGGGGCGTGAGCTACACCTGCGCTCAGTGCTCCGGGTGCAGCGCGGTGTCCGCCGGCCCCTGCCGCCAACCAGTGAACACCACTGTCAGGCCGGCGCGGGACGGCGCGCAGCAGAACGGGCCCGCCACGGCCTCGGCCGTCGGGTCCAGCGGGGCGAGGCGGACCAGTTGCCACGGCTCGCCGTCGACCCGGGCACGGACGGTCAGCGCGTCGCCGGCCCGGCTGACCCGGACGGTCACCTCCCGGCCCGCCCACTCCGGCACCGGTCCCACCGACCAGTCGGAGAACTCCCGGGTCACCACAGCGCCGAGCTGCGCCTCGCCGTCGCTCACCTCGACGCCGGCCTTGGTCCAGGTGCGTTCGTCGACCCGGACGAACGCACCGGCCTGGTCGAACTGCGCCGAGAAGTCGAGCCGGAAGCTCACCTCCATGGCCGTGCCCACCGGCAGCGGCGCCAGCAGGGCCGGGCCGTTGTCGTGGACGAAGCCGTAGCTGGTCCGCCGCCAGAAGTCGCTCTCCGCCGCCGGCTCGACTACCAACTCACCGGCCGGGCCCTCCTCGACGCGTACCGGCGGGTGCAGCCAACTGCCCCGGGACCAGTCCAACGGTTCGCTGGGCGGTACGAGGTCGTTCTCCATGACGGCACGGTAACCAACGCCGCCCACCGCCGCCGCACGGGTTTGCCGCGGTGATCGAACGGAGATGTTCCTTCGGCATGGGTGACCGTTGGTATTCCGAAGCCGTCGTCTACTGCCTCGACATCGACACGTACGCCGACTCCGACGGCGACGGGGTCGGTGACATCCGTGGGCTGATCGGGAGGCTGGACTACCTGGCCCGGCTCGGGGTGACCTGCCTGTGGCTGCACCCGATCCACCCGTCGCCCAACCGCGACGACGGCTACGACGCCACAGACTTCTACAACGTGGACCCGCGCTTCGGCACCCTGGGCGACTTCGCCGAGCTGCTGCACCAGGCGCAGAACCGGGGCATCCGCGTGATCATCGACCTGGTGGTCAACCACACCTCCGACGAGCACCCGTGGTTCCAGTCCGCCCGCTCCTCGCCGGACTCGCCCTACCGGGACTGGTTCGTCTGGTCCGACACCGAGCCGGACGACCGGCACCAGGGCATGGTCTTCCCCGGCGAGCAGGACGAGACCTGGAGTTACGACCGGACCGCCAAGGCGTGGTTCTACCACCGGTTCTACAAGTTCCAGCCGGACCTCAACTTCGGCAATCCGCAGGTCCGGGACGAGATCAAGAAGATCATGTCGTTCTGGCTCCAGCTCGGTGTCTCCGGTTTCCGGATGGACGCGGTGCCGTTCATCATCGAGCTGACCGAACCGGGCAACCCGAACTCCCCGAAGGACTTCGAGTTCCTCACCGAGATGCGCCAGCACGTCCAGTGGCGGCGTGGCGACGCCGTCCTGCTGGCCGAGGCGAACGTCGAGCCGGACCAGCTACCGACGTTCTTCGGCGACGCCAGCGGCTCCGGCAACCGGATCCACATGCTCTTCGACTTCATGCTCAACGGTCGACTGATGCTCGCCCTGGCCCGCGAGGACCCGGAGTCGCTGATCGAGGCGCTCCGCGACACCCCGAAGCTGCCGGTCGGCGGGCAGTGGGCCACCTTCCTGCGCAACCACGACGAGATCGACCTGTCCCGGCTGACGACCGAACAGCGAAACCAGGTGTACGCGAAGTTCGGCCCGGACGAGAACATGCGCATCTACGACCGGGGCATCCGTCGCCGGCTCGCCCCGATGCTCGGCAACGACCGGCGGCACATCGAGCTGGCGTACGCCCTCCAGTTCTCGATGCGCGGCACCCCGGTGCTGCGCTACGGCGAGGAGATCGGGATGGGCGAGGACCTGTCGCTGCCCGGTCGGGAGGCGATCCGTACCCCGATGCAGTGGTCGTACCAGCCGAATGCCGGCTTCTCCACGGCGGACCCGGAGAAGCTGGTCCGCCCGGTGATCGACAAGGGTGAGTTCGGCTACCAGAACGTCAACGTCACCGCCCAGCGCGGCGACGCCAAATCGCTGCTCGCCTGGTTCGAGCGCATGATCCGTACGCTGCGGGAGGCTCCGGAGATCGGCTCCGGCTCGACGACCCACATCGACGTGGCGATGCCGGCCGGAGTGCTCGCCCACCGGGCCGACGGCCCGACCGGGACGATGGTCTTCGTGCACAACCTCAGCACCGAGGACGTCGAGGTGGACCTCAGCAGCCTCGAGCCGGAGTCCGACCTGCCGATCGACGTGCTGGCCGACCGCGGCTACGGAGAGTTGGGCAAGCTCGGCGCTGTGAAGGTCTCCGGCCACGGATACCGGTGGATTCGCCTATGCCGAGGGTCGGCCTGTTGAGGTTAAGCTCCTCCGATCGACCCCAAGTTACCGGGAGGTAATCATGTCGGAGGAGTCCCGCGTCGCCATCGTCACCGGAGCCGCACGCGGCATCGGCGCGGCCACCGCCCGACGGCTGGCCGCCGACGGAATGGCCGTCGCCGTGGTCGACATCGAGGAGGCGGCCACCAAGGAGACGGTGGACGCCATCGCCGGGGCTGGTGGCCGGGCGCTCGGGGTGGGCGCCGACGTGTCCGACCGGGACCAGGTCGACGCGGCGGTGAGCCGGATCGCCGACGAGCTGGGCGCGCCCACAGTGCTGGTCAACAACGCCGGTGTGCTTCGGGACAACCTGCTGTTCAAGATGACCAACGCCGACTGGGACACGGTGATGGGGGTGCACCTGCGCGGCGCGTTCCTGTTCAGCCAGGCCGCCCAGAAGCACATGGTGGACCGGAAGTGGGGGCGGATCGTCAACCTCTCCAGCACCTCCGCGCTGGGCAACCGGGGCCAGGCGAACTACGCCGCCGCCAAGGCCGGTCTCCAGGGCTTCACCAAGACGCTCGCCATCGAGCTGGGGCCGTTCGGGGTGACAGTGAACGCTGTCGCACCCGGCTTCATCGTCACCGACATGACCGCGGCCACCGCCGCCCGGATGAAGGTCGACTTCGACGACTTCCAGAAGCACGCCGCCGCCGAGATCCCGGTCCGTCGCCCGGGCCGGCCGGAGGACGTCGCGCACACCATCTCGTTCCTGGCGAGCGAGGGCGCAGGCTTCGTCTCGGGCCAGGTCATCTACGTCGCGGGCGGCCCACGGGACTGACCCGTACTCCCGACGGGGGCGTTCCGGCAGGTGAGCCGGCGCCCTCGTCGCCGGGTCCGCGCCCGGTCGCGCGGCGGGTCAGCGGGTGCGGCGGGTCAGGCGGGTCAGGCGGGTGCGTGGCGGGTGCGCCAGAGCCAGATCAGGCCGAGCACCGGCAGCACCAGCGGGATGTAGCCGTAACCGCTGCCGAACTGCGACCAGACCGTCTCGTCCGGGAAGAGGTCCTTGTCGACCAGGCTCAGGATGCCGACCGCGACCACCCCGACCAGCTCCACCGAGCAGCACGCCAGCGCGACCTGACGGCCGGTGTGCCCGGCGCGGGCCAGCCCCACCGCCGCCACGATGTAGATGAGCGCGGCCACCCCGGAGAGCAGGTACGCCACCGGCGCCTCGTCGAACTTGGTGGCGATCTGCAGACCCGCCCGACTCGTCGCCGCGATCGCGAAGAGCAGGTAGACAGCGATCAACAGCCGACCCGGGCCGGAGTTCGTACGCTGCCGAGCCGATCCTGTCTCAACCACCGAGCACCTCCCAGGTCTGCTGCAACCGGACCACCACCACAGGGGTCACCAGGCAGACCGCGCACACGATCGCCGAGCCCCAGCGGGTCGGTTCCATCCGGGCCAGCACCCAGGCCAGTGGCGGCAGGCACACCAGCGTGACCAGGTAGCCGAAGAAGGCGCCGGGCTCGCCGGGCCGATCCCCGCCGCCGACCGCGACGAGCGCCAGCACGCTCAACACCAACAACGCCACTTCGAGTACGGCCAGACCGACGAACTGCAACCGGTCCGGTGGCCGGTGGCGTACCGCCGCCAGCAGCGCCCACACCGCCACGAGCAGCGACAGCACGATCGGCACTGTCGCGACGATCCCGTCCACCGGCGAATCGGCGGCCACGCTGGTCACCGGCACCACCCGGTCGTTGCCTCGGTCACCGGCACAGCCTACTAACCGTCGTAGTAAAGGGGGTGCCCTGCCTCTCCGCGTGTGACGCGTGCCCGTCGAGAGGTGGCAAGGAGCAGGTCCGGTCGGTCGTTTCCGAATCTGGAAGTGAAGGTGAGCTGCTTCGATTGGTCGAACCCGCCGCCGTCATGGCCGCCCGGGCGACTAGCGTGGATCACGTCCGTGGCGTTGTCGCGGTGCGGGGAAACAGCGGAGGTACACGTGCTGCGGTTCGGCTTGTTCGGCACCGGTCACTGGGCGATCGAGACGCACGGGAAGGCGCTGCACGCACATCCCGACGCGGAGCTGGTCGGGGTTTGGGGCCGCAACCCGGAGCGGGCCTCCGCGCTGGCCGAGCGGTACGGCGTGCCCGCCTACGCCGACGTCGACGCGCTGATCGAACAGTGCGAGGCGATCGCCGTCGCCCTGCCGCCGGACATCCAGGCCGACATCGCGGTCCGGGCCGCCCGCGCCGGCCGCCACCTGCTGCTCGACAAGCCGCTGGCGCTCAGCGTGGCCGACGCCGACCGGGTCGTGGCCGCCGCCGAGGAATCCGGGGTCGCCTCGGTCGTCTTCTTCACCCAGCGGTTCCAGCCGAACGTGACAGCGTTCCTCGCCGCCACCGCCGCCGCCGGGGGCTGGCAGCACGGCCGGACCACAGCGTTCGCCTCGATCTTTCAGGACGGCAGCCCGTACGGCGGCTCGTTGTGGCGTCGTGAGCACGGGGCGCTCTGGGACATCGCCCCGCACGCGCTCTCGATCCTCCTGCCGGTGCTGGGCCGGGTGACGCAGGTGGCGGCAATGGACGGACCGAGCGGGATGGTGCATCTGCTGCTCACCCACGAGGGCGGTGCCACGAGCAGCGCCTCGCTGTCCCTGGACGCCCCGACCGAGTCGATGGCCCGGGAGTTCGTGTTCTACGGCGAGAACGGCATCGAGAACGTCCCGTTCGGCGAGAACGACGCCGCCACCGCGTTCGGCGTCGCCATCGACCAGCTCGTCGAGCAGGTGCGGACCGGCACCCGGGACCACCGCTGCGACGTCCGCTTCGGCCGCGAGGTCGTCGCCATCCTCGCCGCCGCCGAAACCGCCCGCGCCGAATCCCGCACCATCCCCATCCCCTAACCCCCTCCGGGTGCCGTCCCACCCCACCAGCTCAGGTTGTGCTTGAAGAGCCTGATGTCTGTGAGTCATCCTGATGACTCACAGACATCAGGCTCTTCAGCATGTATGGGCCCGGCTGCCCGCCGGGCACCCCCGACTGGCCGCTGCCGCGGCACGCCCGAGACTGACCGGCCGAGGTTCTGCGACTCCGACACTGATCAAGAAGTTTGCGTCACGACACGCCACAGGGCACGACGCAAACCTCTTGATCACCGAAGCCGGGCCGGGCCGGGCCGGGCCGGGCCGGGGCGGGCCGGGGCGGGGTGGGGTGGGGTCGGTTCAGGTGGGGGTGGAGAGGGCGGCGTTTAGTTCGTCGGGGGAGTTGAACTGGTCGGGTGGTAGGGCCTGGAGCATCTGCAACATAGCCGTGCTGGCCCCGTTCTCCTGACCCCAGCGGATCAGGTCCTCCCGGGAGACCGGGTAGTCGAGCCCGGCCAGGTACTCCTGCAACTGAACCCCCGTGACGGTCATGTCGGCCGGCTACCCGCTCGCGGTGGTCGTACACCGGCGTGGTTGGGGCCCACGACGGCCCAGCGGCCGGCGTGTCGGCCCGCGACGCGCGCACGGTTTGCCGCAGCGGCGGCCGGGTAGCCGCTGGCATGCTGGTTCAGCGGCTCGGCGCGCCGAGCGATTTCGACCCGTTGCTGGAGCGCGTTCGCAACGCCAGGGTGGTGATGATCGGTGAGTCCACCCACGGCAGTTACGACTACTACCGGTTGCGTGAGCAGCTCACCCGCCGGTTGATCGCGGAGTGCGGTTTCTCCTTCGTCGCTGTGGAGGGTGACTGGCCAGACTGCGACCGGGTGCACCGGTCGGTGACTGCCGCGCCGGGCGGCGCGCTCGAACCACAGCTCGCATTAGAGGCGTTTGAGCGATGGCCGACGTGGATGTGGGCCAATGCCGAGGTGGCCCGCTTCGCGAGCTGGTTGCGGGCCTGGAACGTGGAGCGGCCGGAGGAGCAGCGGGCCGGGTTCCACGGGCTCGACGTGTACAGCCTCTGGGAGTCGATGCAGGCGATCTTCGACTACCTGGGCGAGGAGGACCCGAAGTCGCTGGAGGCGGCGCAGGACGCGTACCGGTGTTTCGAGCCGTACGGCAAGAGGGTCGAGGAGTACGGCGCGGCCAGCCGGTTCGTCTCCGCCCGGTGCGAGGAGGAGGTCGTCCGGTTGCTCGCCCGGACCCGCGAACACGCCCTCTCCGACGGGCCGGACCGCTTCTCGGCCTGGCAGAACGCGGAGGTGGTGGCCGGCGCCGAGCGCTACTACCGGGCGATGGTGGCCGGCGGGCCGGACTCGTGGAACATCCGCGATACCCACATGCAGGACACCCTGGACCGGTTGTTGGACCGCTACGGCCCGGACGCCCGGGGCATCGTCTGGGCGCACAACACGCACGTCGGGGATGCGCGGGCCACCGACATGGCCGCCGACGGGATGGTCAACATTGGTCAGTTGGCCCGGGAGCGGCACGGCGAGGACGCGGTGGCACTGGTCGGCTTCGGCAGCTACCGGGGCACTGTGATCGCCGCGCCCCGCTGGGGGTCGCCGCCCGAGGCGATGGTGGTGCCCCCGGCTCGGGAGGGCTCGATCGAGCGGCGGTTGCACGAGCTGATGCCGGAGCGGGCGGTGCTGATCTTCGGCGGTGACGACCAGCCGGGCTGGGTCACCGACACCGTGGACCACCGGGCGATCGGGGTCGTCTACGACCCGTCGTTCGAGTCCTGGGGCAACTACGTGCCCACCCGGCTCGGCGACCGCTACGACGCCTTCATCTGGTGCGACGACACCACGGCCCTGCACCCGCTACCGGTGCCAGCGGTCCCCGGCGAGATGGAAACCTACCCGGCAGGCGTCTGACGGCCACCTGCTCGCGTCGATCAAGGAGTTGTGGTGCTGGACGAAGGCCTCTGATCGGGGCACGACGGGCACCACAACTCCATGATCGACAGGATGGTGTGGGGTGGGGCGGGCTAGACGCGGGTTGGGGTGCGGTCTTCTAGGTGGGTGCGCAGGCCCTCGCCTTCGATGTCCACATTGGGCAGGGCGCGGTTGAGCCAGCGGGGCAGCCACCAGGCGCGGTCGCCAAGGAGCGACATCACCGCCGGGACGATGGTCATCCGGACCACGAACGCGTCGATGGCGACACCGATGGCGAGCGCGAAGCCCATCGACTTGATCACTGGGTCCTCGAGGAAGACGAAGCCCCCGAAGACCGAGATCATGATCAGCGCGGCGGCCGTGACCACCCGTGCGCCGTGCCCCATGCCGCTGATGGTGGCCTGTCGGGCGGTCTCGCCGTGGACGAAGTCCTCCCGCATCCGGGACACCAGGAACACCTCGTAGTCCATGGCGAGCCCGAACAGGATGCCGATGAGCAGGATCGGCAGGAAGCTGATCAGCGGGCCGGGCGTGTCCAGGCCGACCAGGTCGGCGAGGTGTCCCTGCTGGAAGACGGCCACCGTGATGCCGAACGTGGCGGCGACGGTGAGCAGGAAGCCCAGCGCCGCCTTGATCGGCACCAGCAGCGAGCGGAACACCAGCATCAGCAGCAGCACCGAGAGCCCGACCACCAGCAGCAGGTAGATCGGTAGCGCGTCGGAGAGCTTCTCGGAGACGTCGATGCCGATGGCGGTGACGCCGGTGAGCAGTACGTCCGCGTCGGGGATACCGCTCACCGCGCCACGGATGTCGTGCACCAGGGTCTCGGTGGCCTCGTCGGTCGGGCCGGTCTTCGGCACCACGCCGAGCAGCGCGGTCCGGCCGTCCGGGCTGAGCTGGGGCGGCGCCACCGCGAGGACGTTCTCGGTGCGCTGAAGCAGGGCGGTGACCTGCGGTACGGCAGCCGATGTGGCCTGTGGCGTGTCACCGGCGACCACCACCGCGAGCCGGCCGGTGAAGCCCGCCCCGAAGCCCTCGACGGTCAGGTCGTTCGCCACCCGGGCGGGTGAGCCGACGGCGGCCGTCGCGGCGCCTGGCAGGGCCAGCCGCATGTCCGGCGTGGGCAGCGCGAGCAGCCCCAGGCCGAGCAGGCCGACCAGGATGACAGGTACACGGAACCTGGTGACCAGTCGCGCCCAGCGGAAACCGAACCGGTTGCGCTCCTCGGTCGTGGTCGTGGTCGTCGTCGCGGCCGGCCGGTCGGTGATGTCCGAGTCGTCCTCGTCGGTGGCGGTGCCGTCGGTGGCGGTGCCGTCGGTGGGGACGGAGCGGAGGCGGCGGGGGAGCACCCGACGGCCGGCGAAGCCGAGCAGCGCCGGCTGGAGGGTGATGGCGACCAGTACGGCGACGGTGACGGTGCCGGCGGCGGCGAGACCCATCACGGTGAGGAACGGGATGTCCACCACGGCGAGCCCGGCCAGGGCGATGACGACTGTGGCGCCGGCGAACACCACTGCCGAGCCGGCGGTGCCCACGGCCCGTCCGACCGCCTCCTCCGGTGACAGGCCCTCGAGCAGGTTCTGCCGGTGCCGGGAGGTGATGAACAGTGAGTAGTCGATGCCGACCGCGAGACCGAGCATCAGCGCCAGGATCGGCGCGGTGCTGGTGAGCTGGACGGCGCCGCTCAGCGCGAACAGGCCGGCCATGCCGGCGCCCACGCCGATCAGCGCGTTGAGCATCGTCATGCCGGCGGCGACAAGGGAACCGAACGTGATGATCAGGACGATCGCGGCGACCAGCACGCCGAGCGCCTCGGTGGAGCCGATCTCCGGCTCGCCGCCGAGCACCTCACCGCCGGGGGCGACCTGCCAACCCTGCGCCTTGGCCGCTGCGCCAACCTGCTCGTACGCGGTGCGTTGCTCGTCGGTGACGTCGTCCCCGCCGGTGGCGAACTGCACCTGGACCAGCGCGTACCGCCCGTTGGGTGAGACCGCGCCGACCTGGAGCGGGTTGACCGCGCCGACAACGCCGGGCAGTGTCGACGCCTGCTGGACGAGTTCCTGCACCACTGCCTGACCCTGCGGGGTGGCCAGTTGACCATCGGCGGGCGCCTTGACCGCGATGGTGCCGGTGGCGCCGCTGGCCGCGGGGAACTGGTCGGCCAGCAGGTCGAGCGCCCGCTGGCTCTCGGTGCCGGGCATTGTGAAGTTGCTCGCCGTCGGGCCGCGCAGGGTCGCCGCGGCCAGGCCGGCGACGACGAGTACGACGAGCCAGAGCGCGACGACGAGCCGTCGCCGGCGCAACGCGCCCCGGCCGAGCCGGTAGAGCAGGGTGGCCATCAGGAGTCCTTGTCCTCGGTCGTGGGTGGATGGGGCAGGGGTGCGTCGACGGGTTCGACGGCCCGTCGGGCGAGGGTGAGCAGGGCGAGGCGCAGTTCGTCGTCGGGGATGTCGGCGAACTCGGCGCACGCCTCGGAGATGCCGGCGAGCAGCACCAGCGCGGCGATCCGGGCGCCCGGCCGGTCGGAGTGGCCGGCCAACGCGTCCCGCAGCCGGTCGGAGATCTCCTGGATGTGCGCGAAGGCCGGCTGGCACAGCAGTTCCGGGAACTCGCCGCGCAGTACGGCGATCTCCTGCCGGAACCGGACCGCGAGATCGACGAAGCCCTGTGCGGCGACCTCCTGCGCGGCAGCTCCGGTCAGGCCGTTGAGCTGGTCGTCGAGGCTGCGAAGCACCTCGATCGCGGGGGCCATCAGCTCGGCGAGCAGGGCTTCCTTGTTGGCAAAGTGGTAGAGCACAGTGGCCTTGGAACAGCCGACCTCCCGGGCGATGTCCTGCAGGGAGGTGCCCCGGTAGCCGGTCACCGTGAACTGCCTCGCCGCCGCGGCGAGGATCTCGCCGTGCGTGTCTGGTACCGCTCTGACCATGCCCGGTCCACCTCCCGCAGACCAGCATGCCTGACCGATCGGTCAGACCCTGACCGATCGGTCAGATGGAAGCGGTGGCGTTCACCACACCTCGGCGGGTTTTATCCGGCGTGCTGGGTGTCGTACCTGGTCCGCGCCTCGGCGATGGCCCGGCGGTGCCGCTCGGCCCAGCTGGTCAGCGCGACCAGCGACTCGTAGAGCTCCAGCGCCATCGGGGTGGCCGTGTATTCGACCTTGGGCGGGACGGTCGGGTAGACGGTGCGGTGCAGCAGGCCGTCCCGTTCCAGGTTGCGCAGCGTCAGCGTGAGCATCCGGCGGCTGATCCCCTCGATGTGCCGCTCCAACTCGGTGAAGCGCACCGGCCCGTGTGAGGCGGCCACCAAAATGCCGATGCTCCACTTGCCGCCGACCCGGTCGAGCACCTCGCGGACGGTGCACGCCCGCGCCTGGCCCGGGGTGAACGGAACGTTCCCGGCCGCGCAGGTCAGCTCGGCCTCGACCAGCGCGGACACATCGCTGTTCCTCTGGGACATCAAAGTGCCTCCTTCCGCTCCGGTTCATGGTCACAGACGATGACCTCGGTAACAAACCGTGCACCAAGGAGGGTTTCGTGGAGCGTGTCGTCCCATCCCGTTGGCCGGCGCTGCTGGTGCTCTGCGCCGGCAGCCTGATGATCATCCTGGATGGCACCGTCGTCGCGGTGGCGCTGCCTGCCATCCAACGCGACCTGGGCTTCAGCGCCGCCGACCTGGCCTGGGTGGTGAACGCCTACCTGGTCGCGTTCGGCGGGTTGCTGCTGCTCGCCGGCCGGCTCGGTGATCTGCTGGGCCGGCGCAGGGTCTTCCTGGCCGGCGTCGCGTTGTTCACGCTGGCCTCGCTGGCCTGCGCGGTCGCCACCGGGCCGGCACTGCTGGTGGGCGCGCGGTTCGGGCAGGGCGTCGGCGGCGCGCTGGCCATGGCGGTCAGCCTCGGCATGATCGTTCGGCTCTACTCCGAAGCGGCCGAGCGGGCCCGCGCCATCGCCGTCTTCAGCTTCACCGGTGCGGCCGGTGCGTCGGTCGGCACTGTCGCCGGAGGGGTGCTCACCCAGGCCGCCGGGTGGCGGACGATCTTCCTGGTCAACGTGCCGATCGGGGCGGCCATCCTCATCGCGGCCCTCCGCCGGCTCCCGGCCGAACGAGGGATCGGCCTGCGCGCCGGCCTGGACCTGCCCGGCGCGCTGCTCGCCACCGCCGGTCTGATGGTTGCCGTGTTGGGCATCGTCGGCACTGGCGAGCACGGCTGGACCAGCCCTCGGACGCTCGGCACTGTGGCCCTCGCGGCGCTGCTGCTCGGCGGGTTCGCGCTGCGCCAACGGGTGGCGGCGACTCCGCTGGTGCCGTCCCGGGTGCTGCGCGTCCCGGGTCTGGTGGCGGCGAACGCCGTGCAGTTCCTCATGGTCTGCGCGTACTTCGGATTCCAGTTCCTGCTCGCCGTGGAGTTGCAACTGGTGCTGGGGTTGGACGCCGCCGCTACCGGCTGGGCCTTCCTGCCCACCCCTGTCGTCATCGCCGTGGTCTCGCTCGGCCTGGCCGGTCGGCTGATCGCCCGCTTCGGTGCCCGGACCGTGCTGCTGGCCGGGCTCGGCCTGGCGACCGTCGGCTTCCTCCTGCTCGCCCGGCTGCCCGCCGACGGCGGCTACGTCGCGGACGTACTCCCCGCGATGCTGATCTTCGGGGTGGCCGGCGGCCTGACCCTGCCGGCGGTCACCACACTGGCCATGGCCGGCGCGACCGACACCGACGCCGGGCTCGCCTCCGGCCTGGCCAACACCACCCAACAGGTCGGCGGGGCGGTCGGCCTGGCCGCGCTGGCCACCCTGGCCGCCACCCGCAGCGACGGGCTGCGGGCCGCCGGTTGGGCCGAGACCGCCGCGCTCGCCGGCGGCTATCGGACCGCGTTCGCCGTGGCCGCCGGTCTCGTGGTCGCCGCGTGGCTGGTGGCGGCGACCACACTGCCCCGACGCCCGGCCGGGCCGCCGTCGGCGGCCGACCCGTCGGAATCGGCCGGGTTGGGCGCCGGAACCGATCCGTATCGAAGCGCCGCGTCCAGTTGACCGACGGCGGCGAGGCCGGGAGGGTGGTCGGGTGAGCGAGGCTGACGAGACCCGGGACGGCGTGGCCCTGACCAACCTGGACCAGCCGCTGTCCGACCGCGACGACGCGACGAAGCGTGACCTGGTCGACTACCTCGACGCGGTCCGGGACCGGATCCTCCCGCAGTTGCGGGGCCGGCCGCTGTCGGTGATCAGGGTCCGCCCCGGCCAGCCGCCGTTCATGCAGAAGAACCTGCCCCGCTACACCCCGGACTGGGTCCGCCGGGCGCCGGTCTGGGCGGAGGCATCGCACCGGGAGATCTCGTACGCCCTCTGCGACGACCGCCGCACCCTGCTCTGGTTCGCCAACCAGCGCGCGGTGGAGTACCACCCGACGCTGGCCACCGTGGCGGATCTGCACCGCCCGACCCACCTGATCCTCGACCTGGACCCGCCGGACGGCGACGGGTTCCGTCAGGCGGTCGACGCCGCCCTGCTGGTCCGTCAGGCGCTCGCCGACGCCGGTCTGGCCGGCGCCGTCAAGACCAGCGGCGCCAAGGGCGTGCACGTCTTCGTCCCGGTGACCGACGAACCAACGGCCGAGGAGTTGGCAGCCGCCACCCGGGCGCTCGCCGTCCGCGCCGAGCGGCTCGACCCGGCGCTGGCCACCACTGCGTACATCAAGGAGGACCGGGGTGGCCGGGTCTTCGTGGACGCCACCCGGGCGGGCGGGGCGACAGTGGCCGCCGCGTACAGCCCTCGGCTGCGTCCGGGGATGCCGGTCTCGTTCCCGGTCGACTGGGCCGACCTGACCGAGGTGACCCCCGCCGACTTCACCATCCGGACCGCGCCCGCACTGCTCGCCGACGGCGACCCGTGGGCCGCGCTGATGCCGGCCCCGCAGTCGCTCCCCGCCGACCTCGTCGCCGAGGGCCGGACCATCCCGGTGGCCCGGGTGCAGGCCATGCACGAGGGGAAGCGCCGGGCCCGCGCCCGCCGCGAGGCCGGCTGACCGGCTCGTCGGACCCCAGCCCGCGCTCGGCGTGCGGCGGATTGTCGGTGGGTTGTGGCACGATTTCGCAGGTGAGCAGCAAATCCGACGCGACCCAGCGACTGGCCGACCTGGCGCGGCTGCGCCGGGTCCGCGACCGGATCGACAGGGAGTACGCGTCTCCGTTGGACGTCGAGGCGCTCGCCCGTGGCGCGCACATGTCGGCCGGGCACCTCAGCCGCGAGTTCCGGCTCGCCTATGGCGAATCTCCGTACAGCTACCTCATGACCCGACGGATCGAGCGGGCGATGGCCCTGTTGCGCCGTGGCGACCTGAGCGCCACCGACGTCTGTTTCGCTGTCGGTTGTTCGTCGTTGGGCACCTTCAGCACCCGCTTCACCGAGCTGGTGGGCGTGCCGCCGAGCGTCTATCGGCGGCAGGCGGCGCAGGCGACGGCCGGAATGCCGTCGTGCGTGGCGAAGCAGGTGACCAGACCGGTCAGGAATCGAGAAGCGCGGGTCACCGAGCCGCAACTAGCGTGACCAGCATGGACATCACCATTCACTCGAGTTTCCTGCCGCATACCGACCCGGAGGCCTCGCTGGCCTTCTACCGCGACATCCTCGGCTTCGAGGTCCGCCTCGACGTCGGGTACGAGGGGATGCGGTGGATGACGGTCGGGCCGGTCGGCCAGCCCAGCACCGCCATCGTCCTGCACCCGCCGGCCGCCAACCCCGGCATTACCGACGACGAGCGGCAGACCATCCTTGAGCTGATGGCCAAGGGCAGCTACTTCGGCGTCAACCTCGCCACCACCGACCTCGACGCCACCTTCGCCAAGCTGGAGGCCAGCGACGCCGAGGTCGTCCAGGAGCCGACCGAGCAGCCGTACGGCGCGCGCGACTGTGCCTTCCGGGACCCGGCGGGCAATATGGTCCGCATCCAGGAAGTGCGCTGAGTCCTGCGCGCCCGACAGATGGAGACACGATGAGCACGGCCATCCAGCCGTCCGCGCCGCACGTCGCCGACAGCCATGACCTGATCCGGGTGCAGGGCGCGCGGGTGAACAACCTCAAGGACGTCAGCGTCGAGATCCCGAAGCGGCGGCTGACGGTGTTCACGGGTGTCTCCGGCTCCGGCAAGAGCTCGCTGGTGTTCGGCACCATCGCGGCCGAGTCACAGCGGATGATCAACGAGACCTACAGCGCCTTCGTGCAGGGCTTCATGCCGACGTTGGCGCGGCCCGAGGTCGACCTGCTGGATGGCCTGACCACGGCGATCATCGTGGACCAGGAGCGGATGGGCGCCAACTCCCGCTCCACCGTCGGCACCGCCACCGACGCCAACGCGATGCTGCGCATCCTGTTCAGCCGGCTCGGGCAGCCGCACATCGGCTCGCCCAACGCGTACTCCTTCAATGTTCCCTCGGTGAAGGCGACCGGCGCGATCACGGTCGATCGCGGCGCCGGCAAGACGAAGACCGAGAAGGCGACCTTCAACCGTCTCGGCGGCATGTGCCCGCGGTGCGAGGGCATGGGTGCGGTGACCGACATCGACCTGTCGGCGCTCTACGACGACAACCTCTCGCTCAACGAGGGCGCGATCACCATCCCGGGTTACAGCATGGAGGGCTGGTTCGGCCGGATTTTCCGGGGCTGCGGCTACTTCGACCCGGACAAGCCGATCGCCAAGTTCACCAAGCGGGAGCTGCACGACCTGCTCCACAGGGAGCCCACCAAGATCAAGATTGATGGGATCAACCTGACGTACGCGGGCCTGATCCCGTCGATCCAGAAGTCCTTCCTCGCCAAGGACATCGACGCGTTGCAGCCGCACATCCGCGCCTTCGTGGAGCGGGCGGTGACCTTCACGACCTGCCCCGAGTGTGCCGGCACCCGGCTCAGCAAGGAGGCCCGGTCGTCGAAGATCAAGGGCAAGAACATCGCCGACGCGTGCGCCATGCAGATCAGCGACCTGGCGGCCTGGGTGCGCGGGATCGAAGACGCGTCGGTGGCCCCGTTGCTGGCCGGCCTGCAACACCTCCTCGACTCGTTCGAGGAGATCGGGCTGGGCTACCTGTCGCTCGATCGACCGTCGGGCACCCTCTCCGGTGGTGAGGCGCAGCGCACCAAGATGATCCGCCACCTCGGCTCCTCGCTCACCGACGTCACCTACGTCTTCGACGAGCCGACGATCGGGCTGCACCCGCACGACATCCAACGGATGAACGAGCTGCTGCTCCAACTGCGCGACAAGGGCAACACGGTGCTGGTCGTGGAGCACAAGCCGGAGGCCATCGCCATCGCCGACCACGTCGTCGACCTCGGGCCCGGCGCCGGCACCGAGGGCGGGACGGTCTGTTACGAGGGCACAGTGGGAGGTCTGCGGGCCAGCGGCACCATCACCGGCCGCCACCTCGACGACCGGGCGGCACTCAAGGAGACGGTGCGGACGCCCACCGGCAAGCTGGAGATCCGGGGCGCCACTGCCAACAACCTCCGGGACGTGAACGTCGACGTACCCCTCGGGGTGCTCGTCGTCGTGACCGGCGTCGCCGGCTCCGGCAAGAGTTCGCTCGTGCACTCCTCGATCCCGGCCGGCGCGGGCGTGGTCTCGATCGACCAGGGCGCGATTCGCGGCTCACGGCGCAGCAACCCGGCCACGTACACCGGGTTGCTCGACCCGATCCGCAAGGCGTTCGCGAAGGCCAACGGGGTGAAGCCGGCGTTGTTCAGCGCCAACTCCGAGGGTGCCTGCCCGAGCTGCAACGGCGCTGGCGTCATCTACACCGACCTGGGAATGATGGCGGGCGTCGCTGCCCCCTGCGAGGACTGCGAGGGCAAGCGGTTCCAGGCATCGGTGCTGGAATACCGCTTCGGCGGTCGCGACATCAGCGAGGTGCTCGCGATGTCGGTGACGGAGGCCGAGAAGTTCTTCGGCGCCGGCGAGGCTCGTACACCGGCGGCGCACGCCATCCTCGACCGGCTCGCCGACGTCGGGCTCGGCTACCTGAGCCTGGGGCAGCCGCTCACGACTCTCTCCGGCGGTGAGCGGCAACGGCTCAAGCTGGCCACCCACATGGCGGAGAAGGGCGGCGTCTACGTCCTCGACGAGCCGACCACCGGCCTGCACCTGGCCGACGTCGAGCAACTGCTCGGCCTGCTCGACCGCCTGGTCGACTCCGGCAAGTCGGTGATCGTCATCGAGCACCACCAGGCGGTCATGGCGCACGCCGACTGGATCATCGATATCGGCCCCGGCGCAGGCCACGACGGTGGCCGGATCGTCTTCGAGGGCACGCCCACGGACCTCGTCGCCGCCCGCTCCACCCTCACCGGCGAGCACCTGGCGACGTACGTCGGAGGCTGACGGCCGCCGTTCACGCCATCGGGGGTCGGGCGCGCCGAGCCGTCGTGGTGGCGAGGACTCCGCAGGTGGCGGCGACCAGACCGAGGCCGGCCGTGCCCGGGGTGACGTACCCGGGCACGGACGAGGTGACGTAGGAGCCGCCACCGCTGAGGCGGCACTCGAAGCGCAGCGGTAGGAAGGTGACGTCGTAATCGACGACCAGGCTCGCCACCGGTGGTCCGGCCTCGCGACAGGGTCCGACCGGGGCGGATCCGGCACCACCGTCCTCGGCCTGCAGCACCGCGTAGCCGAGGTTGAGCAGGCCCCAGGCGTACAGGGCGATGGCACCCGCGCCGACGAGCAGCGCCGCCGAGCGGAGGCGACCCGACCGTTCGCTCTTCCTGACCATTGCGCGGAACCCACTGACGGTGAGGACGGTCGCGATGACGGCCCCACCCAGCGCGGCGAGGAGCAGACCGAGAAACAGCATGATCGACATTCTGGCGGGTGTGCCGCCAACACGATGAAGGCCCCTGACCGAGTTTCTGGTCAGGAGCCTCTCGTGCTGGTCAATCTTCGTGCCCCCGGCAGGATTCGAACCTGCGCCCCCGCCTCCGGAGGGCGGTGCTCTATCCCCTGAGCTACGGGGGCTCAGCGACTGGAGAAGACTAGCAAACCTCCCCTGCGTACGCCGAATCGGTATCGGGTGAGCCGATCGTGTCGGACCGGCCCACCCGGTGCTCAGGCGGCTACCGCCCGCCCGCAGCTTGGCAGCGGGTGCAGGACGATTCGCCGGGGGAGCCGGCGCGGCCACTCGTTGCGTGGCCAGGAGCCATCCACGATCAGGTGGACGGTGCGCTGCTCCTCGCCACTGAGCCGCAGCACGAAGTCGCGGGGGAGCGGCGGGTCCACAGTCGGGGTAGTGATCATGAAGCGCACCCGACCCCGGGACGAGACAGCGGAGATCACGTCTGCGGCCGGCATCGTGCCGCGCAGCCGGACCCGGCCGATCCAGTAGACCTCGGCGAGGTGCTCCTGAGCGGCCCGGGTGATCCCCGGGTACTCGCTGCGGACCCAACGCTCGACAGCGCTGACGCAGAGCCCGCAGGCCCGCTCGCGCGGTTCCCGCGGCCCCAACCCCCAGGCCCGCAGGTACGCCCCGACCGCGCCAGTGTCCAGCGGCAGCTCGAAGCGCCGCTGGATGAGCGTGGTGAGGCTCTGCCGCGTCCACAACTCCTCGTCCAGGCCGAACTCGTCGGGATGGACGCCCCGCAGCATGTCGATCAACTCGAGTTCCTGTTCGCGGCTGAGCAATCCCGGCTCGCCCTGCCGCTGTCCGCGACGGACGGCTGCCACCGCCCCGTCACCACCGATGGTGTGGCGTCGGCACCAACTGGTTACCGAACGCCGTGCGTCTCTGAGTGCAACCCCCACGTCTTGGGCAACGAGCCCGAATCGCAACTGGTCACGATATGTGGGGAGAAAACTCTCTAAGCAACGTAATCGCCTGTGCCTCGCAAAACGCCCACAAGGGACGAGAGGGGTGTTCAGGTCATACACGACGGCTTCGGCATGGGGCCGGGGCTGCGCCAGCGGTTGGCAGGCGCCGAGCCGGCGGGTGCTCTGGAGTCGACATGGTGCGGCCCGCGTCACCGCCACGGATCGGCGGGGACGCGGGCCGGGTGCGCCAGTCCGGTCGGTCAGCCCTTGGCCTGCGCCTGGAGCTGCCGGAGGTTGTTCAGCTCGGTCTGCTGGGTGTTCTTCATGGTGTTCGCCACCCGCACCACCTCGGCGTTGTCGGTCGCGCCGAGCGCCGCGTCGATCATGTGGATGCCGCCCAGGTGGTGGTTGTACATCAGGGTCAGGAACTGTCTGTCGACCTCGATGCCCTGGGCGTCGCGAAGGGCGGTCATCTGTTGCGGCGTGGCCATGCCCGGCATCAGACCGTCCTTGACGGCGGCCCCGTCGGACATCCACGACATCGGCGGGTTCGACCCGGTCGGGCTGAGGCCCCACTCGCGCAGCCAGGTCTGCATCGCGCCGATCTCGCCCTGCTGCCCGGTGGCGATGTCGACGGCGATCTGCCGCACCTCGGGGAGGGTCGCCGACCGGTACGCGATCAGGCTCATCTCCACCGCCTGCGCGTGGTGGGTCGTCATGTCCCGGGCGAAGCCCGCCTCGACGGAGGCGTCACCGGGTCGGGTGAGCCGCGGGGTGAGCAGACCGCCCGCGTACCCGAGGAGGAGCCCCACCACCAGCATGATGGCGAGCGCCAGCACGCCGTAGCGCGACGCCGGGGCCCGGCCGCCCTCGTGCGGGACGGCCGGGATCTCGTCGTACTCGCTGTCGGTGGTTGCCGGAGCGGTCATTGCCGTCCTTACTGGGTGGGCTGCTGCTGTTGCTGGAGTTCACGCGGCGTGGTGCCGGTGGCGGTGATGCCGGTGTTGCAGAGCGCCGTCGGGCCCTCGACGGAGGCGTTCACCCGCAGGTCCTTGATGAACTCGTCGATCCGCGAGTCGTCGGCGTTGTCGACCTTGAGCTGGTAGCCCCAGGCCTGCAGCGAGATGGGCTTGTCCAGGCCCTCGTACGGGCTCATCAGCATCTTTTCGACGCCGCGCACCTTGCCGGCGAGCTTGTCGACCTGGTCCTTGGGCAGGTCCGGGCGGTAGGTGATCCACACCGCGCCGTGCTCCAGGCTGTGCACCGCGTGCTCGCTGGCGATCGGGGCGTCGTAGACGTCGCCCATGCAGTTCTGCCAGGCGGCGTTGTGCACGCCACCCACCGGCGGCGAGTACTTGTAGGTCAGCGGGCCCGACTTGTGCGACTCGTAGTCGAGGCTCGTCTTGTCGGTCTTGCGGATGTTGACGATGCCCTCGATGGCGTCGGCCCGCTTGTCCCAGGGCTTGGAGCCCTGGAACGACGCCCAGGCGCCGTACCCGATGATGCCGGCCGCGAGCACGCCGACCGCGACGAAGAGCGCGATCGGCCCCCACGCGCGGCCCTGGCTCACCTTGACCGGGGTGACCGGCTTGCGCGGGCCCTTGCCCCCGGCCCGGGGGGAGCCCGTCGGCTTGCCGGAACCGGCCTTGGCGCCGGACGCCGGCCGGCCCGCGGCCGGCTTCTTGCCGGTGCTGACCACGGTCGGGCGGCGCTCAGGGCCACCCGGGGTGCTGATGCTCATCGTGCCTCGTCAAGTCGGTCGGTCAGGGGAGTGGCGGGCCGGATGACGCGCAGGGGAGCCGCCGAATGCCCGAGTCTACCCCCGATAACATGGTTGGGTGACTCCTGCAGAACTAGCCTCGGTCGTCCTTGCCGCCGCCCACGCCGTCTTCGAGCAGCGTGGGCTGGACCGCGCCGCGTTGCCGGCGAGCACTGTGGTGGAGCGACCGCGTAACCCCGAGCACGGCGACTACGCCTCGACGCTCGCGCTGCAGTTGAGCAAGAAGGTCGGCGTCCCGCCCCGGGAGCTGGCGACGGCCCTGGCCGACGAGCTGGGCCGGGCACCAGGGGTCAAATCGGTGGAAATCGCAGGGCCGGGCTTCCTGAACATCCGGCTCGACGCCGCAGCGGCCGGTCAGCTCGCGCGGGTGATCGTGGAGACCGGCGCCGAGTACGGCCGCAGCGACCGGCTCGCCGGCGAGAAGATCAACCTGGAGTTCGTCTCGGCCAACCCGACCGGGCCGGTGCACATCGGCGGGGTCCGCTGGGCGGCCGTCGGCGACGCGCTGAGCCGGCTGCTGCGGGCCACCGGCGCCGACGTCGGCACGGAGTACTACTTCAACGACGCCGGTTCGCAGATCGACCGGTTCGCCCGCTCGCTGCTCGCCGCCGCCAAGGGCGAGCCGGCGCCGGAGGACGGCTACGGCGGGGCGTACATCGCCGAGATCGCCGCCGAGGTGCAGGCCCGCCGGCCGGAGGTGCGCTCGCTCGACGACGACGCCGCCCAGGAGGTCTTCCGGGTCGAGGGCGTCGCGCTGATGTTCGACGAGATCCGCACCTCGCTGCGCGACTTCGGGGTGGAGTTCGACACCTACTTCAACGAGAAGGACCTGCACGACCGGGGTGAGCTCGACCTGGCGTTGAACCGGCTGCGCGAGCAGGGGCACCTCTACGAGTCCGAGGGCGCCACCTGGCTGCGCACCACCGACTTCGGCGACGACAAGGACCGGGTGCTGCGCAAGTCCAACGGCGAGTGGACGTACTTCGCCGCGGACTGCGCCTACTACCTGGACAAGCGCGAGCGCGGCTTCGAGCGGGTCGTGATCATGCTGGGCGCCGACCACCACGGCTACATCGGCCGGATGAAGGCGATGTCCGCCTGCTTCGGCGACGACCCGGAGCGCAACCTGGAGATCCTCATCGGGCAGCTGGTCAACCTGCTGCGCGACGGTGCGCCGATGCGGATGAGCAAGCGGGCCGGCACCGTGATCACCCTGGAGGACCTGGTCGACGCGATCGGCGTGGACGCCTCCCGGTACGCGTTGGCCCGCTACTCCAGCGACTCCCCGATCGACATCGACATCGAGTTGTGGACCCGGGCGACCCGCGACAACCCGGTCTACTACGTGCAGTACGTGGCAGCCCGGACAGCGGGCGTGGCCCGCAACGCCGCCGAGGTGGGGCTGGTTCCGGGCGACGCCGACGCGTTCCGCCCCGAGCTGCTCGACCACGAGAAGGAGAACGAGCTGCTCAAGGCGCTCGCGCAGTTCCCCGCTGTGGTGGCGACGGCCGCCGAGCTGCGGGAGCCGCACCGGGTGGCCCGCTACCTGGAGGAGAGCGTTGCCGCCTCCTACCACCGGTTCTACGACAACTGCCGGGTGCTGCCGCTGGGCGACGAGAAGATCACCGACCTGCATCGCGCTCGGCTCTGGCTCAACAACGCCACCCGCACGGTGATCGCCAACGGCCTCTACCTGCTCGGCGTCTCCGCACCCGAGAGGATGTGACATGAGGGCTCATGAGGCTGGTGCGCTGCACGCGGACATCAGCAACCAGGGACCGGCCTGGCTGCGTACCCCGGCCGACGTCAACGAGCTCGTGCCGGCGCTGTGGCCGCGGTCGGTGACGCGCGGCGCCGACGGCGCGGTCGCCGTCGCGGGCCTGAGCGTCCGCGACATCGCGGCCGAGTTCGGCACCCCGGTGTACGTCCTCGACGAGGCCGACCTGCGCTCGCGCTGCCGCGACTTCCGGGCGGCCTTCCCGACCGAGGACGTGTTCTACGCGGGCAAGGCGTTCCTCTGCCGGGCGGTGGTCCGGATGATCGCCGAGGAGGGGCTGCACCTGGACGTCTGTACCGGTGGCGAGCTGGCCACCGCACTGTCGGCCGGAATGCCGCCGGAACGGATCGGCTTCCACGGCAACAACAAGTCGGTCGCCGAGCTGGGCCGGGCGCTGGACGCCGGGGTGGGCCGCATCATCGTCGACTCGTTCACCGAGATCGACCGGCTCACCGCGCTGGCCCGCGAGCGCGGGGTCCGGCCCCGGGTGCTGGTCCGGGTCACAGTGGGGGTCGAGGCGCACACCCACGAGTTCATCGCGACCGCCCACGAGGACCAGAAGTTCGGCTTCTCGCTGGCCGGCGGTGCCGCTGCCAACGCCGCGTTCAAGATCCTCGACGAGGGCGTGTTGGAGCTGCGCGGGCTGCACTCGCACATCGGCTCGCAGATCTTCGACGCGAGCGGCTTCGAGGTCTCGGCCCGGCGGGTGCTCGCCCTTCAGGCGCAGATCCGCGACGCGCGCGGTGTGGAGCTGCCCGAGCTGGACCTGGGCGGCGGCTTCGGCATCGCGTACACCACCCAGGACGACCCGGCGACCCCGCAGGATCTGGCCAAGCGGCTCCGCAAGATCGTCGATTCGGAGTGCGCGGCAGAGAACCTGGCGGTGCCGCACCTGTCGATCGAGCCGGGCCGGGCCATCGTCGGGCCGGCCGTGTTCACCCTCTACGAGGTCGGCACGGTCAAGGACCTCGACGGCCTCCGGACGTACGTCAGCGTCGACGGCGGGATGAGCGACAACATCCGCACCGCCCTCTACGACGCGTCCTACTCGGCGACGCTGGCCTCGCGGGCCTCGACCGCGCAGCCGTTGCTCGCCCGCGTGGTGGGAAAGCACTGTGAGTCCGGGGACATCGTGGTGAAGGATGAATTCCTGCCCGCCGACGTGCAGCCCGGAGATCTTGTCGCAGTGCCCGGCACCGGTGCGTACTGCCGAAGCATGGCCAGCAACTACAACCATGTGCCCCGGCCACCGGTGGTCGCTGTGCGCGACGGCCAGGCGCGCTTGATCGTCCGGCGGGAAACCGAAGAGGACCTGCTCGCATTGGATGTTGGATGACGTCACCTGTGCGCTTGGCGCTGCTCGGCTGTGGCACTGTCGGCCAGGAGGTGGTCCGGCTGCTGCACGAGCAGTCGTCCGACCTCACCGCGCGGATCGGCGCCCCGCTGGAGATCGCGGGCATCGCCGTCCGTCGGCTCGGCCGCGACCGGGGTGACCTGCCGGTCGACGAGGACCTCTTCACCACCGACGCGCTTGGCCTGATCAAGCGCGACGACGTGGACGTGGTGATCGAGGTGGTCGGTGGCATCGAACCGGCCCGGAGTTGGCTGGTCGAGGCGCTGCGCGCCGGCAAGAGCGTGGTCACCGCCAACAAGGCGCTGCTCGCCGAGGACGGCGTGGCCCTGCACGAGGCGGCGGCCGAGGGCGGCGGCGACCTCTACTACGAGGCATCCGTGGCCGGGGCGATCCCATTGCTGCGCCCGCTACGGGAGTCGCTGCACGGTGATCGGATCAACCGGGTCACCGGCATCGTCAACGGCACCACCAACTTCATCCTCTCCGCGATGGACGCGACCGGCGCCGGCTTCGCCGAGGCCCTCGAAGAGGCCACCGCCCTGGGGTACGCGGAGGCCGATCCGACCGCCGACGTGGAGGGCTTCGACGCTGCGGCGAAGGCGGCGATCCTCGCCTCGCTGGCGTTCCACACCCGGGTCGGCGCCGCCGACGTGCACCGCGAGGGCATCACCGAGGTGACCGCCGCGGACATGGCCAGCGCCCAGGCGATGGGCTGCACCATCAAACTGCTCTGCATCGCGGCCCGGGGTGTCGACCCCACCGGCCGGGAGACGGTCAGCGTCCGGGTGCACCCGGCGATGATTCCGCGCAGCCACCCGCTGGCCAGCGTCGGTGACGCGTTCAACGCGGTCTTCGTGGAGGCGGACGCGGCCGGGCAGTTGATGTTCTACGGTCGGGGCGCCGGCGGCGCGCCCACCGCCAGCGCGGTGCTCGGTGACGTGGTCGCGGTGTCCCGCAACCGGCTCGCCGGGGTGCGCGCGGCCAGCGAGAGCGCGTACGCGGACCTCGCGGTCCGGCCGATGGGTGAGGCGTTGACCCGCTACCACGTGAGCCTCGACGTGGCCGACCGTCCGGGTGTGCTGGCCTCGGTGGCGAGCGTGTTCGCCCGGCACGACGTGTCGATCGCGACGGTGCGGCAGGGTTCGGCCGGCGGGCCGGCGGGCCGCGACGGCGACGCCGAGCTGGTCATCGTCACGCATGTGGCACCGGACGCCGCGCTCGCCGCGACCGTCGGTGAGCTGCGCGGTCTGGACATCGTCCGGTCGGTGACGAGTGTGCTGCGGGTCGAGGGCGACGCCTGAGTCGTTGCATCATCGACGGGACGGTCCGCGCGTCCCGCCAGGTGGGTACGCGGGGGTGTGCCATTGACCACTTCGGCAGGCTGGTCCAAGGTGGCCCTGACATTCGGGTGGGCGCGGCGGTAGAGGCGAGGAGAGCGACATGTGGCGGGGTCTGATCGAGGCGTACCGGGATCGGCTGCCGGTCACCGCTGCCACGCCGGTCGTCACGCTGCACGAGGGCAACACCCCGCTGTTGCCGGCGCCGGTGCTGTCCGCCCGGATCGGTTGCGACGTGCACCTCAAGGTGGAGGGCGCCAACCCGACCGGCTCCTTCAAGGACCGGGGGATGACCCTCGCGGTGTCCAAGGCGGTCGAAGCCGGCAACAAGGCCATCATCTGCGCCTCCACCGGCAACACCAGTGCATCCGCCGCCGCGTACGCGGCCCGGGCCGGGTTGACCTGCGCCGTGCTGGTGCCGCAGGGCAAGATCGCGCTGGGCAAGCTGGCCCAGGCGCTGGTGCACGGCGCGAAGCTGCTCCAGGTGAACGGCAACTTCGACGACTGCCTCGCAACGGCCGCCAAGCTCGCCCAGGACTACCCGGTCGCGTTGGTCAACTCGGTGAACATCGACCGGCTGCACGGCCAGAAGACCGCCGCCTTCGAGATCGTCGAGGCGCTCGGTGACGCGCCCGACATCCACTGCCTGCCGGTCGGCAACGCCGGCAACATCTCCGCGTACTGGATGGGGTACGGGGAGGAACTGGCCGCCGGTGCCACCACCCGCACCCCCAAGATGTACGGCTTCCAGGCCGCCGGGGCGGCCCCGATCGTGACCGGCCAGGTGGTGCCGGAGCCGTCCACCATCGCCACGGCGATCCGGATCGGCAACCCGGCGAGCTGGACCAAGGCGTTGGATGCCCGGGACGCCTCCGGTGGCCTGATCGCGTCGGTGACCGACCGGGAGATCCTCTCCGCGTACCGTCTGCTCGCCCGTGAGGTGGGGGTCTTCGTCGAGCTGGGCAGCGCGGCCAGCGTGGCCGGCCTGTTGCAGCAGGCCGCGGCGGGCGCGGTGCCGCCCGGCTCCACTGTGGTCTGCACCGTGACCGGCCACGGGCTGAAGGACCCGGAATGGGCGATCTCCACAGCGCCGGCGCCGGTGACCATCGCGAACGACCCGCTGGCCGCGGCGCGCGCCCTCGACCTGGCCTGAGCGCGCCGCCGTCCGGGCGGTGATCGACTGCGGGTAGCGCGACGGCGCGGCGGCCCGGGGGCGGCGGGGGCCGAGGTATGCGAGTCCGGCACACTTTCGGGTATCCCCGCCCGCATTCTCGTTCAGGAGTGAGCCAGGCCGATGTCGCTGCTCGCCAGATTCAGCCTCGCCAACCGAGGGCTGATTGCCCTCATCGCGGTGGTGACCACGGTGTTCGGAGTGTTCGCCGTGCCGTCGCTGAAGCAGCAACTGCTGCCGTCGCTCGAGTTCCCGGCCGCGTTCATCGTGGCTCCCTACCCCGGCGCCGGCCCCGAGATCGTCGAGTCGCAGGTGACCGAGCCGATCGAGAACGCCCTCCAGGGCATCCCGGGGCTGGACCAGGTCACCTCCACCTCCCGCGAGGGAGCGGCCACCGTCCAGGTGACGTACGAGTTCGGCACCGACCTCGACGACGTGGTCAACAAGATGCAGACCGCGCTGAGCCGGATCGACGCCCAACTGCCGGAGGGCGTCGACCCGCAGGTCATCGCGGGTAGCACCGACGACCTGCCGGCGGTGGTGCTGGCCGCGGCCGGCACGGCGGACGAGCGGGCGCTCGCCGAGAAGCTGCGCGCGACTGTGGTGCCGGAGCTGGAGGGCATCGAGGGGGTCCGCACTGTCGAGGTGACCGGCACCCGCGACGACGTCGTGGTGGTCACCCCGGACCCGGCGAAGTTGGCCGCCGCGAAGATCCAGCCGACGGCGATCGGCGCGGCGCTGAAGACAAACGGCGTGGCGGTTCCGGCCGGCGCGGTGACCGACGGCGCGTTGACCCTCCCGGTGCAGGTCGGCACCCCGATCTCCACCCTTGAGGAGCTGCGCGGGATCGTGGTCTCCCCGGCCGCGGCACCCGTTCGCCTCGGTGACGTGGCGACTGTCGAGCAGCAGCTCGCCCCAGCCACGGCGATCACCCGGACCAACGGCAAGGACAGCCTCGGTATCGCGGTCACCGCGGCACCCGACGGCAACGCCGTGGAGATCTCGCACGAGATCCGGGACCGGCTCGACGACCTGAAGGACGCCTCCGGCGCGGAGCTGACGGTGGTCTTCGACCAGGCGCCGTTCGTCGAGAAGTCGATCGAGTCGCTGACCACCGAGGGCCTGCTGGGCCTGGTGATGGCGGTCATCGTCATCCTGGTCTTCCTGCTGTCGGTGCGCTCGACGGTGGTCACCGCGGTCTCCATCCCGCTCTCCGTGCTGGTGGCGCTGATCGCCCTGTGGATCGGTGACTACTCGCTCAACCTGCTCACCCTCGGCGCGTTGACCATCGCGGTCGGTCGGGTGGTCGACGACTCGATCGTGGTGTTGGAGAACATCAAACGACATCTGGAGTACGGCGAGGAGAAGCGGCACGCGATCATCACAGGCGTCCGGGAGGTCGCCGGTGCGGTAACCGCGTCCACCCTCACCACGGTGGCGGTGTTCGCGCCGATCGCACTGGTCGGCGGGTTCGTGGGCCAGCTCTTCGCGCCGTTCGCGATCACCGTGACGGTGGCCCTGCTCGCCTCGCTGCTGGTGTCGCTGACAGTGATCCCGGTCCTCGCGTACTGGTTCCTCAAGCCGCGTGGCGGCACCTCGGACGACGAGGCGGTACGGCACGCCGCGGAGGAGAAGGAGCTGCGCAGCCCGTTGCAGCGGGCGTACCTGCCCGTGATCGGGTTCGCCACCCGCAAGCGTTCGACCCGTTGGATCACCGTCGGGCTCGGCCTGCTGGTGCTCTTCGGCACCTTCGGTCTGGCGCAGAAGTTGGAGACCAACTTCCTGGACGACTCCGGCCAGGACACCCTCAACATGAGCCAGGAGCTGCCGGCCGGCAGTGGCCTGGCGGCCACCGACGCGGCGGCCAAGCAGGTCGAGACGGTGCTGTCCCGCACCGACGGCGTCGAGACGTACCAGGTGACAGCGGGCGGTGGGGAGAACCCGTGGGCGGGCGGCGGCGGCAACAACGTCGCCAGCTGGTCGCTGGCGCTCGACGGTGACACCGACGCGAAGCAGATGCGTGAGGTGCTGCGCAAGGAGTTCGACAAGCTCGGCGCCGGTGTGGGTGAGATCAGCTTCGGTGGCGGGCAGGAGGCGTCGACCAGCCAGCTGGAGGTGATCGTCCAGGCCAGCGACCCGGAGGCGCTGACCCGGGCCGCCGAGGAGGCGCGGGCCGCGATGGCCGGGGTCCCGGACGTCGAGGACGTCTCCACCAGCCTGGCCGCGCGGGTGCCGCGGGTCGACGTGGTGGTCGACAGGGTCGCCGCTGGTCGGGTCGGGCTCACCGAGGCCGCTGTGGGGCAGCTCGTGTCGCAGGCGTTCCGGGGAGCGCCGCTGGGTCAGGTAGCGCTCGACGGCCAGCAGCAGAACGTGGTGCTGCGGTTGGGCACGCAGCCGCCGATGACGGTGGAGGAGCTGCGGGCACTGCCGGTTGGTCCGGTCAAGCTGGGCGACATCGCGCAGGTCACCCAGGGCGAGGGCCCGCAGCAGGTCACCCGGATCGACGGTGAGCGCAGCGTGTCGGTGACCGGCGCGGCGACCGGCTCGAACCTTGGCGCGACCAGCCAGGAGTTGCAGAAGCGGCTGGATGGCATCAACGTGCCGGGTGCGAGCTTCACCATCGGTGGTGTCAGCGCGGATCAGGCGGATGCCTTCGCGGACCTGGGCCTGGCGGTGCTGGCCGCGATCGCCATCGTCTTCCTGATCATGGTGGCCACGTTCCGCAGCCTCACTCAGGCGCTGATCCTGCTGATCTCCATCCCGTTCGCGGCGACCGGTGCCATCGGTCTGCTGTTGATCACCGGGACGCCGCTCGGTGTGCCGGCGCTGATCGGTGTGCTGATGCTGGTCGGCATCGTGGTGACCAACGCGATCGTGTTGCTCGACCTGATCAACCAGTACCGGGCGCAGGGCATGGGGGTTCGGGAGGCGGTGGTCGAAGGTGGCCGTCGCCGGCTGCGCCCGATCCTGATGACGGCGGTGGCGACCATCTTCGCGCTGCTGCCGATGGCGTTCGGGTTGACCGGTGAGGGCGGCTTCATCTCTCAGCCGCTGGCGGTCGTGGTGATCGGTGGTCTGCTCAGCTCGACGCTGCTCACGCTGATCCTGGTGCCGACGCTGTACACGATGGTGGAGCACACCAAGGAGTCGCTGCGGGCCCGGCGCGCACGGCGGCGCTCCGGAGGGTCGACGGTGACCACGACGGAGACCGACGAGGTGCCAGCGCCGAACCAGGTAGCGGTGCCGAGCGGCGCGCCCGCCCCGGTCGCGGCCGAGGGTGTGCAGCCGGCCGGGCGACCCGCGCCGTCGGCCGCGTTGGTGGAGGGTACTGACCAGTTCGAGGTGCTGCGGCTGCCGCGTAGCCGTACCTCGCCGCTGCCTCCGGCGGAGCCGACCGAGTAGGTCAGAGCGCGCTTCGGAACGCCCCCGGCGGATTTTCGCCGGGGGCGTTTCAGGTTTGTTCGACCGAAAACACTCCGACTCGCCCAGCCCATACTTTGTGTAACTTCTTGCATACTCCTCGTAGGAGAGTGGGGGTGTGGGTGAGGCGGAGCGGGCGGATGGTCGAGGGCGCGAGCGGGTGGGGGCGACGCGATCTGCTGCGCCGTGGCCTGCTGGTGGCGGGCGGTGTGGCCATCGGCGCGGGAACGTCCGAGGCGTGGTGGATCACCCATCGCCGGATGCCGGTGGCCGGTGGCCCCGCCAGCGCCACCCTCGGTAGCGGTCAGCAGGATGTCGGCTCCGGCGCGCTGGAGGTCGTCTGGTCCGGGCGGACCAACCAGCGCCTGGTGGCCCTCACCTTCGACGACGGCCCGGCACCACAGTGGACGCCCATGGTGCTCGATACACTGGGTCAGCACCGGGTTCCGGCCACCTTCTTCATGGTCGGGGCGCAGGTCCGCCGGCACGCCGACGTCGTCCGCGACCGGCTCGCCGGGCACGAGGTGGGAAACCACAGCTGGGAGCACCGGGACCTGGCCGAACTGGACGCCGCCGAGGCGTACGACGACCTGCGCCGCAGCCACGACGCGATCGGGGACCTGACCGGGGCGCCGCCGGCGCTCCTGCGCCCGCCGTACGGCCACCTGGGCGGAGCGGTGCTGCACGCGGCGGCCCGGTTGGACTATCGGCTGGTGCTCTGGTCGTTGCAGATGGTGGAGCGCGAGTTTCCCGACGATCCGGCCGGTCACGCCCAACGGATCGTGGCCGCGGTTCGACCGGGAACGATAGTGCTCGGCCACGATGTGGGGGCGCGTCGGCGGCTGGTGGCACTGCGGGGCCTGACCGACATGATCAACGGACTTCGGTCGCGCGGCTACACCTTCGTCACGGTCTCGGCGCTGCTGGGAGCGGGTGTGGGTCCGACACCGACCAGGTAGGGTCGCGCTCCGTGGCGTCCACCCTCTCGGTCCTGACCGGCAATCGGAGCTTCCGCAACCTGTTCCTCGCCGAGCTGGTGGTCTTCGGGGCCGACTGGTTCGTCATGGTGCCGCTGCTGGTGCTGCTGCCGCACCTGACCGGCAGTGGCGTCTGGGGCGCGCTGGTGTTGGCCGTGGACACCGGCATCGTGGCGTTGCTGCTGCCGTACACCGGCACGATCGCCGACCGCTTCGACCGCCGGAAGATCATGATCGCAGCGAACGTGGCCGCGCTGGCGGGCGTGTTGCTGCTGCTCGGCGTGCGGAACGCCGGAACGGCGTGGCTGGCGCTGGTCGCGATCGGTGTGGTGGCGGTCGCTAAGGCGTTCTACTCGCCGGCCGCCCAGGCCGCGCTGCCCAACGTGCTGGAGCCGCACGAACTCGCCGCGGGCAACGCCGTCGCCGGCTCGGCCTGGGGCACCATGACCGTGGTCGGTGCCTCACTCGGCGGCGTGCTCAGCACCGCTGCCGGACCGTACGTCTGCTTCTGGGTGGCGGCGGCGGGCCTCGCGGTGGCCGCGACCCTCGCCACGCGGATCCGCCGGCCGTTGCAGGCGCCCCGGGACGCCGACCAACCGGCCCAGCGGACCTGGTCGGCGGTTCGCGAGGCGCTCGGCTACATCGGTCACCGCCCCCGGGTGCTCGCGCTGGTCACTGTGAAGTCCGCGGTGGGCCTGGGCAACGGCGTGCTGACAGTGTTTCCGCTGCTGGCCGGCGTGTACGGTGTCGGCCCGCTCGGCGCCGGCCTGCTCTTCGCGGTACGCGGCGCGGGAGCGTTGGTGGGGCCGATCCTGATGCGCCGGGTGTTGACCAACCGGGCCTGGCTGCTGCCTGGGCTCGCGCTGTCCATGTCGCTCTACGGCCTGTCGTACCTGGGCACCTCGGTGGTGCGATGGTTTCCGCTGGTGCTGCTGCTCGTCTTCGTGGCGCACTTCGCGGGTGGCAGCAACTGGGTGATGTCGAACTTCGCCCTTCAGGGTGAAGTTCCGGACCGGCTGCGGGGCCGTGTCTTCGCCACCGACATGATGCTGGCGACGCTGGCGATCTCGGTGAGTCAACTGGCGGTGGCCCTGGTGGTGGACTCGGTAGACGAACGGGTGGTGCTCGCCGGCTGCGGTCTGATCACCCTCGTGTACGCGGTCGGCTGGCGGATCGCCACCCGCCGGCTGTCGCTCACCGATCCGGCCGTCGAGCCGGTCCCGAACCCGGCCGGCTGAACTCGGCGGTCCCAGGCAGCGGGCGCGCGACCGGTTCGTCGGTCCCGAGCCCTAGCATGAGCGCGTGCCGACGAACTTCACCGCCGAGCCGGTCCGGGTCCGCGTCCCGGCGACCAGCGCCAACCTGGGCCCGGGCTTCGACGCGCTGGGTCTCGCCCTCGGGCTCTACGACGACGTGGCCGCCGAGGTCGCCTCGGGTGGTGTCCGGGTGACAGTGGCCGGGCAGGGCGCCGGTGAGCTGCCCGACGACGACCGGCACCTGGTGGTGCGTGCGATGCGCGCCGCGTTCGACGTACTCGGGGCCCACCCCGCGGGGCTGAGCGTGGAGTGCGTCAACCGGATCCCCCAGGCACGTGGGCTGGGCTCCTCGTCCGCCGCGATCGTCGCCGGGGTGCTGCTGGCCCGTGCCCTGGTCGTCGACGGGGAGCACCGCCTCGACGACGCCGGCGCGCTGCGCCTGGCCGCCGAGATCGAGGGCCACCCCGACAATGTGGCGCCGTGCCTGCTCGGCGGTTTCACAGTGGCCTGGTCCGAGCCGGGCGGCGCGCGGGCGGTCTCCCTGCCGGTCGCCGCGGCGGTGCGGCCCACTGTTTTCGTCCCGGCGGAACGCGGTTTGACGGCGACCGCGCGGGCGGCTCTGCCGGCAACAGTGCCCCACGGTGACGCCGCGTTGACCGCCGGGCGGGCAGCGCTGCTGGTGCACGCGCTCACCACGGACCCGACCCTGCTGCTGCCGGCCACCGTCGACCGACTCCATCAGGATTACCGCGCAGCCGGGATGCCAGGCACGTCTGCCCTGGTCAGCGCGTTGCGAGCGGCCGATGTGGCAGCTGTGGTCAGTGGGGCGGGGCCCACTGTGCTGGCGCTCAGCCAGCCTCCAGCCGGCTTCCCACTGGGAACAGACTGGGAGATCTGGCAGTTACCGATAGACGTCAGCGGCGCGCGGGTCGCACGGGGTAGACTTGGACACGCCGAGCGGGACCCTGTTGCCGCAGGTCGGAAGAGTTGATTACGCTCTAGACCTAGCACAGCCGCGAAGCACGCGATCTCCTGCGGGGCGGCGCACCCCCGAAGCTCTCGGCGGTCAGCCCGTCTACCCCTGCCAAAGGCCCACGCCGCACCGCAGTTTCCACAGGTCGCCGCAGACGGCGAGACCTGCTCACCGACGTTGGTGAGTCGGGATACCGACCGGCTGCTGTGTCACAGACTCCCGCGACGCGTCCTTGCGAGGCGGGTGCACCGAGGCCGCCCGGCCACCTGAGCTCCGACTCCGGGCAGTCCCGGCCTATCGAGGGAAGGAATCCATTGAGCGACACCACCGACGTGACGTCGGATGTTTCCAACGTCGCTGGCGATGCCACCGCAGCCGCTCCCGCCCGTCGGCGGCGTAGCGGCACCGGTCTGTCGGCGATGCTGCTGCCAGAGCTGCAGAGCCTGGCTGCGTCGCTCGGCATCTCCGGCACGGCTCGCATGCGCAAGGGCGAGCTGATCGCCGCGATTTCCGAGCGGCAGGGCGGCAACGCCGCCGGGACCCCTCGACCACGGGCCGAGGTTGCGGCCGCGGCCGCCCCGACCCGTGAGGGAGTGCGCGCCGAGGTGCGGGAGACCGCCGACCGGCCGGCAGCCGAAGGACGCGGTGCCGAGCAGGCACCGGCCGAGCCGGCCGCCGAGACCGAGGGCCGTAGCCGCACCCGGCGGAGCCGGACCGCAACGGCGGAGGCCCGTACCACCGAGGCCCGCCCCGCTGAGGCGCGGGCGACCGAGGCGCGGGCGACCGAGGCCCGCCCCGCTGAGGCGCGGGCGACCGAGACGCGTACCGACGAGGCGGAGGCCGGCGAGCGGGCCGACCGTGGCGAGAACCGCCGCGAGCGGACCGAGCGTGCCGACCGGGGCGAGCGGACCGAGCGTGCCGACCGGACCGACCGTGGCGAGCGGACCGAGCGTGGCGAGCGGACCGAGCGTGGCGAGCGTGGCGAGCGGACCGAGCGTGGCGAGCGTGGCGAGCGGACCGAGCGTGCCGACCGTGGCGAGCGGACCGACCGTGCCGACCGTGGCGAGCGTGCCGACCGTGGCGAGCGTGCCGACCGGGGCGAGCGCAACGACCGGGGCGAGCGTGCCGATCGGGGCGAGCGCAACGACCGGGGCGAGCGTTCCGACCGCGGCGAGCGGGCCGAGCGCAACGACCGACCCGACCGCAACGACCGCAACGACCGCAACGACCGTGGTCAGCGTGCCGAGCGGGACAACGGCGACGACGACGACGAGGGTGGCGGCCGGCGCGGCCGGCGCAGCCGTTTCCGGGACCGTCGGCGCGGGCGCGGCGAGCGCACCGAGACTGGTGCCGACACCGGCGGGCGTGAGCCGCAGGTCAACGAGGACGACGTGCTCGTCCCGGTGGCCGGCATCATCGACGTGCTCGACAACTACGCCTTCGTGCGGACGACCGGTTACCTGGCCGGTCCGAACGACGTGTACGTCTCGATGTCCCAGATCAAGAAGTACGGCCTGCGCCGTGGTGACGCGATCACCGGTGCGGTGCGGGCGGCCCGCGAGGGCGGCAACAGCGGCGACCAGCGGCGCGACAAGTACAACCCGCTGATGCGGCTGGACACGATCAACGGGATGGAGCCCGAGGAGGCCCGGCGTCGTCCGGAGTTCTACAAGCTCACCCCGCTCTACCCGCAGGAGCGCCTGCGGCTGGAGACCGAGCCGCACATCCTGACCACCCGGGTCATCGACCTGGTCATGCCGATCGGCAAGGGCCAGCGGGCACTCATCCAGTCTCCGCCCAAGGCGGGTAAGACGATGGTGCTGCAGGCGATCGCGAACGCGATCACCCGCAACAACCCGGAGTGCCACCTGATGGTGGTGCTGGTGGACGAGCGGCCTGAAGAGGTCACCGACATGCAGCGGTCGATCAAGGGCGAGGTCATCGCGGCCACGTTCGACCGTCCGCCGCAGGACCACACCACTGTGGCGGAGCTGGCCATCGAGCGGGCCAAGCGCCTCGTCGAGCTTGGACACGACGTCGTCGTGCTGCTCGACTCGGTGACCCGGCTCGGTCGGTCGTACAACCTGGCGGCGCCGGCCAGCGGCCGGATCATGTCGGGTGGTATCGACTCCACGGCGCTGTACCCGCCGAAGCGCTTCCTCGGCGCGGCCCGCAACATCGAGAACGGCGGGTCGCTGACCATCATCGCCACGGCGCTGGTGGAGACCGGGTCCATGGCGGACACGGTCATCTTCGAGGAGTTCAAGGGCACCGGCAACGCCGAGTTGAAGCTGGACCGGAAGATCGCCGACAAGCGGACCTTCCCGGCCATCGACATCAACCCGTCCGGTACGCGTAAGGAAGAGGTCCTGCTCGCACCGGAAGAGCTGGCCATCATCCACAAGCTCCGGAAGGTGCTGCACTCGCTGGACTCGCAGGCCGCGATGGATCTCCTGCTGGACCGGCTCAAGCAGTCCCGCACGAACATCGAGTTCCTGATGCAGATCGCGAAGTCGACGCCGGGGGAGTAACCATCCCCGGGTGACGACGAAGGGGCACGGCCATCGCGGCCGTGCCCCTTCGTCATGTTCCCGGGCCCGACACCCGCAGTCGCCGGGAGCCACAGCGGGCGGAAGCTGACGTCCGCGCCGTGCGCTGATGGAATTTTCCTTCGGTTCAGTCGACAGGTATTGAAACTTCTATTCATTGCCGGGTTGACTGTCGTCCATGCGTACCCGCAGACGATCCGCCCGCCGCACAGGCGTCCTGCTGCTGACGCCGCTGCTCGCCCTGGCCCTGTCGCCGCCGGCCACCGCCGCACCCACCACCGACCCGCCCACCGTGGCCAAACCGTCAGTGGCCTCACCCACCATCGCCGAGGACGCGCCGCCCGCGTCCTCCCGCCCGGCCGGCTCGGTCAGTCTGGCCGCCGCCCCGACCACCGGCGCTGGTGGTCGGGAGCCGGCCGGCGGGCTGGAGACCACGACCGCCACCCGGCCGGTCGCGCCGGGCGTGCAGCTGACGTCCTTCGACAGGTACGACGCCGAGGGCTGGCTGCGCGCCGACGCGCTCACCACCGACCTGGCCGGCGGCTCCACCGTCGACTACGTCAACTCCGGCGCCGTCAGCCGGGCCGAGCCGCTGCGAAAGGCTGTGGACCAGTCGCACGCGGTCGCCGCTGTCAACGGCGACTTCTTCGACATCAACAACTCCGGTGCCGCCCAGGGCGTCGGCGTCCGCGACGGCGAGCTGATCCAGTCAGGGGTCAGCGGTCACCGCAACGCGGTGGCGGTCACCACGAACGGCCTCGGTCGGGTGATCGAGGTGAACTTCGACGGCAGCGCCACACTGCCCACCGGGCCGGTCCCGCTGACCCAGTTCAACAACATGGTGCAGACCGACGGCATCGGCGCCTTCACCGAGCTGTGGGGGACGTACTCCCGGCAGCGTGCCGTGGAGGGCGCGGCCCGGGTGGTCGAGGTCACAGTGACCAACGGTCGGGTGGCCGCGGTGGGAAATGTGGCCGGTAGCGGCCCGATCGTCGCAGGCAGCACCGTGCTGCTCGGGCGTGACCTCGGCGCGGACGCGCTGGCCGGCCTGCGCCCCGGTGACCCGGTGGCGGTGGCCTGGCGGCCGAAGCCCTCCGATGGCAGCACCCTGCACGCGGCGGTCGGTGGCGGCAACGTCCTGGTCCGCGACGGTGTCGTGCAGAACATCGCCGACCCGACCCTCGCCCCCCGCACCGCCGTCGGGTTCAGCGCCGACGGTCGAAAGATGATCATGCTGACGGTGGACGGCCGCCAGGTCGACAGCCGCGGGGTGACGCAGACCGAGATGGGCCGGATGATGGCCGAGCTGGGCGCCCACCACGCGCTCAACCTGGATGGTGGCGGATCGTCCACGCTGCTGGCCCGGGAGCCGGGCGCGCCCGCCGTGCAGTTGGAGAACGGCCCCTCCGACGGCAGCGAGCGGGCCGTGCCCAACGGCCTGGCCATCTACGCGCCGACGGGCAGTGGGCGACTCACCGGTTACTGGGTCGAGACGGCCAGCGATCCCACCGCCGCCCCGGGCGTCTCACCGGTGCGAGGTGGGCGGCCCGACCGGGTCTTCCCGGGCCTGACCCGCACCCTCACCGCATCCGGCTACGACGAGACGTACGGCCCGGCGGCCGGCGCCCCCACCTGGCGGGCGACCCCGGCGCTACGCGGCCGCATCGACAGTGACGGCGTGTTCCGCGCCGGCGCACCGGGGGCCAGCACGGTCACCGCCGCACGGGGGCGGGCCACCGGCTCGCTGGACCTCACAGTTCTCGGCCCGCTGGCGGGGATCGGCACCACCGAGCCGCGGGTCGGGCTGACCGGCCGGGACGGTAACGCCGTGGTCGGCGTGGTCGGGTACGACGCCGAAGGCAACACCGCGCCCATCGAGCCGGCCGACCTCACAGTCGACTACGACCGGGACCTGCTGCGGATCACTCCGACCGCGGACGGCAACCTGTCCATCGCCGCGTTGCGGGACACAGGCTCGGGCCTGGTGACCGTTCACGTCGGACGCACGAGCGCTATCCTGCCGGTCACCGTCGGGCTGACCGACGTGCCGGTCGCCGGTTTCGACGACGCCGCGTCCTGGCGGTTCAGCCAGGCCCGCGCCAGCGGTTCGGTCGCGCCGGCGCCCGGGCACACCGGCACCGGTCTGCGAATGTCGTACGACTTCAGCCAGTCCACCGGCACGCGGGCCGCGTACGCCGACCCGCCCGCCTGGATCGAGGTGCCCGGTCAGCCGCAGGCCTTCGGGATGTGGATCCACGGCAACGGCACCGGGGAGTGGCCCAGCCTGCACCTGCACGACGCCCAGGACACGCAACACGTGCTGCGTGGCCCGCTGATCACCTGGACCGGCTGGCGATACGTGGAGTTCGCGGTGCCGGCCGGGGTGCAGTACCCGGTGCGGGTACGCCGCTTCTACGTGGCCGAGACGAACGCCGCGGCGCAGTACACCAGCGAGGTGATCATCGACGACCTGGTGGCGAAGGTGCCCCCGACTGTGGACGTGCCGCAGGTGGCCTCGCGTACCGATCGGGTGGTGGTCCGCGACGGCAACGTGGACGGCGCGCCGTGGCGGTTCGCGGTGCTCTCCGACGCCCAGTTCGTCGCCGCCGACCCGGACAGCGACCTGGTCGCCCAGGCCCGGCGGACGTTGCGCGAGGTGCGGGCGGCCCGGCCGGACTTCCTCCTGATCAACGGCGACTTCGTGGACACCGCCTACCCGGCCGACTTCGCGCTGGCCCGGCGGATCCTCGACGAGGAGTTGGGCGACGCGCTGCCCTGGTACTACGTGCCCGGCAACCACGAGATCATGGGCGCACCGATCAGCAACTTCGCTGCCGCGTTCGGCGCCACCTCCCGGGTGTTCGACCACAACGGCACCCGCTTCGTCACGCTGAACTCGTCCACCGGGACGCTGCGCGGCGGCGGCTTCGACCAGGTGCGGATGCTCCGGGAGACGCTGGACGCGGCTGCCACCGACCGACGCGTGGGTTCGGTGGTCGTCCTGCACCACCACCCGCCGCGCGACCCCAGCCCGGCGCAGGCCAGCCAGCTCGGCGACCGCAAGGAGGCGGCGCTGCTGGAGCAGTGGCTGGCCGACTTCCAGCACCGCACCGGCAAGGGCGCGCTGTTCGTGGGCGGGCACGTCGGCACCTTCAACGCCGACCGGGTGGACGGGGTGCCGTACGTGATCAACGGCAACGCGGGCAAGACGCCATCCACCCCTGCCGACCAGGGCGGCTTCACCGGTTGGACCGAGTTCGGCGTGGATCCGGTGACCCCGGCCGAGGCCGACCGGGCCCGCCGTGACCCGCTCGCCGAGGGCCCGCGCTGGGTGGACGCGGAGTTCCACGCGCACACCGACCGCCTCACGGTGGCCGCACCGGCCAGCGTCGCGGTCGGCACCCCCGCCGCGGTCACCGCCACGCTGACCCAGCCCGGTGGGCGTACGGTCCCGGTGGCCGCACCGGTCAGCGCCGACTGGTCGGCCTCGCCGGGAGTGCACGTCGGCTCGGCGGCCGGGGTGCGTCAGTGGCACACCGCTCGATTCGACCCGGCCACCGGCACCCTGACGGCGCTGCGGCCCGGTGCGCCGATACGCCTGACTGTCGAGGTCAACGGCGTCCGTGCCGAGGCCACCATCACCGTCACCCGGTGAACTGTCCGGACGGGCCCCCAACGCGCGGGGCCCGTCCGGACACCTCAGAAGTCGCCGTCGGCCACCTGGAAGACGGTGAGGCCGAGGGATCGCCACATCTGGACCACCTGGACACGATCGTCGAAGACGCCCGCCACCCGGTAACGGTCCCGGATCTCCCGGTCGTAGATCTCCCGCTTGACGATCGAGTCCTTCCGGGAGTCACCGATGGCCCGCAGGTGCAGGCCCAGGTAGGGCACTCGTACGTGCCGGGCCAACCACGCCTCGGTGGCCGCGCGGGCGGAGGCGTCCCGCCCCGAGCAGAAGACCACCCCGTCGCCGGCGGCGTGCATCGCCCGGACCGCCGCGATCACCGCCGTGTTCGGCTGGTCCTGGCCCACCCGGGTCATGTCGTACGGGCTGCGGGAGACGGCCAGCGCGACGGTGCCGTCGATGTCCACCAGGACGATCTCCGGTGGGTCGGCCGACGGCGGGTGCACCACTGCGGGGCGTCCGGTGCGGGTCTGCGGCACCGGCAACGGCAGCTCCCGACCCTGAAGGTACCGCTCGTGCAGCCGGCGGATCGCGTCCGCGCCGACCTGGTCGACGGCCGGCCGGGCGGCGTCGCGGCGCAGGCACTCGTCCAGCGGCACGTCGGTGAAGTCGTGCACCTCGAAGTCCGCGCCGTGGCGGGCGGCCAGCTCGGCCCAGCCCCGCAGGGTCCGCGCGCGCAGATTGGTGTCGTCCACGCAGACGTCCGCTCTGGCCCGCAGCAGCGCCTCGACCTGAGCCTCCTGTACGGCGGTCACCTGCGCCTCGGCCCACTGGGTGAACAACCGTTCGCCGTGCAACATCCGGCGCAGATCGTCCCGGTTGACCCGCGATACGGACGGCTGGAGCGTACGGGCGAACGTCGTCTTGCCCGAGGCGGGCAGTCCCCGGGTGGCGATCAGGCGGGTCATCGACGCACCTCCGGCTCGACGGGCGTACCCCGGCCGGGGTACCTGGCGGCGATCCGGCGGGTGCGCGAATGCCCCGCCAGGCGGCGGGAATGCGGATGGGTAGGCACGTGTTGACGATGCCGGACGAGGTGTGCGGCCCGATTACCGGGTCGGCTCAGGCCCATGGCACACTGGTCAATCGGCCACCGGTTCCGGTTCACGCCCGAGCCCGTCGCGTACGGCGCGACGAGCGATGACGGCGACCCGGCGACCACCAACGAGAGGACCGAGGCGATGAAGGCAAACATCCACCCGGAGTACGTGACCACCGAGGTCAGCTGCTCCTGTGGCAACACGTTCACGACCCGCAGCACCGCCAAGGGCGGGGCGATCCACGCCGAGACCTGCAGCGCCTGCCACCCGTTCTACACCGGTAAGCAGCGCGTTCTCGACACCGCCGGCCGGGTCGCGAAGTTCCAGCAGAAGTACGCCAAGGTTCAGGCCAAGAAGGCCAAGTAACTCCTCGTTCGGCGCCCGCGTCCGGTTTTCCACCGGACGCGGGCGCCGTCCGCATTTTCCTCCCATTCCACCCGGCTGCTGGCCTCCCGGCCCCGGCCCGGTCGTCGCGCACCGTCGAAGGAGCATCCGCAGCATGAGCAGCGAGCGTCTGGCCGGCCTTCTCGACGAGTACGCGGAGCTGGAGAAGCGGTTGGCCGATCCGGCCATCCACGCCGACCAGGCCACCGCGCGCAGGGTCGGCCGCCGGTACGCCGAGCTGGTGCCGCTGCACAAGGCCGCCGACGAGTTGGAGCAGGCCCGCGCCGATCTGGCCGCGGCTCGCGAGCTGGCCGCCGAGGACCCGTCCTTCGCGGCCGAGGCGGACGCCATCGCCGGGTCCCTGCCGGTGCTGGAGGAGCGGCTCGCCGAGCTGCTCATTCCGCGCGACCCGCATGACGCCAAGGACGTGATCGTCGAGATAAAGGCCGGTGAGGGTGGCGAGGAGTCGGCGCTGTTCGCCGGTGACCTGCTGCGGATGTACACCCGGTACGCCGAGCGGCACGGCTGGGTCACCGAGGTGATCGACGCGCAGGATTCCGACCTCGGCGGGGTCAAGGACGTCTCCCTGGCGATCAAGACCAAGGGTGTGCCGGACGGCGGCAACGGCGTCTGGTCGCGGCTCAAGTGGGAGGGCGGCGTGCACCGGGTGCAGCGTGTCCCGGTGACCGAGTCGCAGGGCCGGATCCACACCAGCGCCGCCGGGGTGCTGGTGCTGCCGGAGGCCGAGGACGTCGACGTCACCATCGACCAGAACGAACTGCGCATCGACGTGTTCCGCTCGTCCGGCCCGGGTGGCCAGTCGGTGAACACCACCGACTCGGCGGTGCGGATCACCCACCTGCCGACCGGCATCGTCGTCTCCTGCCAGAACGAGAAGTCCCAGTTGCAGAACCGGGAGCAGGCGATGCGGATCCTGCGGGCCCGGCTGCTCGCCGCCGCCCAGGAGCAGGCCGACGCCGCCGCCTCGGACGCGCGCAAGGCCCAGGTGCGCACTGTGGACCGCTCGGAGCGGATCCGCACCTACAACTTCCCGCAGAACCGGATCACCGATCACCGGATCGGCTACACCGCGTACAACCTGGACCTGGCGCTCGGTGGCGAGCTGGACGGGGTGCTGGACGCGCTCACCGAGGCAGACCGGGCCGCTCGGCTAGCCGGCGACACCGAGCTAACCCGCCGCTGACCGCGACACCAACCCGGCCCGCCCCGCCCCGCCCCGCCCCGCCCCGCCCCGCCCCGCCCCGCCCCGCCCCGCCCCGCCCCGCGCCCCGCCCCGCCCCGCCGATCATGGAGTTGTGGTGGGCGAATTGGCACGGCGTGGGGTTTTCGTGGGGCACCACAACTCCTTGATCGACGCCAGGGCCAGCGCCAGGGCCCGGCCGGGGTCAGCGCCAGGGCCCGGCCGGGGTCAGCTCGCGCGGGGGCGGGTCTTGGCGCGGAGCATCTCGCGGTCGGCCTGCTCGAACGCGACGCTGAGCGCGTCGCGCAGCCCGCTGCCACCGGAGACCTCGGCGAAGCCGATGCTCACCCCGACCGGGGTGCCCGGGACCAAAGACTCCCAGTCCTCCAGGCGGACCGCGGCCTCGATCCGGCGGGCCACCTCGGCGGCCTCGGTCATGCCGGTGTCCGGCAGCACCACAACGAATTCGTCACCGCCGTAGCGGGCCACGAAGTCGCCCCGGCGCATCACCCGGTTGATCACGCCGGCGACGCGTTGCAGAACCAGGTCGCCCGAGTGGTGCCCGTGCCGGGTGTTGACCGCCTTGAAGCCGTCCAGGTCGCAGACGCCGATCACCACTCGATCGCCGCGGGTGACGACGGCCGTGATGTAGCGCTCCAGCCGGCGGCGGTTGGGCAGCCCGGTGAGCGGGTCGGTCAACGCCTCGCCCTCGAAGCGTGCGGCCTCGCGGCGCATCTCCTCGTGGTCGATGCGGGCGGCGATGCCGTCGATGTAGACGTCGCGCAGCCGGTCGTTGCGCTGCGCGGCGAGCCGGAACGCCAGCCGGTCGGCCCGGTGCGCCGCCAGGTGGTCCCCGGCGCGGGTCAACGCGATGCTGCGCAATCGGGCCGGCTCGGCCGCCCCGAGCGTCTCGTTGGAGACCTGGACGGTGTCCAGTCGGGCGACCGCCTCGATCGGCCTACCGTCGGCGACGGCGAGGCACACCTGACCGAGCTGACGCAGGTCGCGGGCGCGGGCGCTGTCCCCGCCGTGGGTGATCAACCGGGCCGGCTCGGGGCCTTCGGTCGCCACCTGGTCGCCGAGCGCGGCCTGTCGGGCCGCCGCGTAGCCGTACGCGGCGAGGCTGCTCGGGCGTAGCTGGCCGGCCCGCCCGGCGCGGACGAAGCGGGTCAGGTCGGCGGCCACGTCCCGGAGCACCCGCAGGCAACCGTCGCTGTCGCCGTTGTGGTCGAGGGCCACGGCGTTGCGCAGCCGGATGCCCGGAGCGGCGAACGTCTCCTCCGGGATCCCGGCGGTCAGCCCGAGCTGTCGGGCCCGCTCGATGGCGCCCAGGGCGTACCCGTGGAAGCTGAGGTAGCTGTAGGCCATGGCCAGGTCGTGCCAGCCCCAGGCGGTGTCCCGGTCCGGGTCGGCGACGGCGCCCAGCGCCCGGGCCGCCCGGACGAGGTGCATGACGCAGCGGTCCAGGGCGCCCTGGTGGTGCGCGGCGAGGGCGGCCAGCGCGTTGAGGTGACCGTGCAGGTAGGGCTCGGCGAGGTCGCGGACCGCCGCCGACGCCTCTTCGATGGCCCTGGTGAACTCCGCAGTCCGACCGAGATTGATCAGCGCGGAGAGGCGCTGCACCATCGCGTCCGCCCGCGCCGCCGGATCGTTGGTGGTGCGGATCACACGCTCCAGCAGGACGTACGCCTCCGCGGAGCGGCTGGCCTCCTGCAACGCCCGGGCGTGCGTCAGGGCGTCAACCTGGTCATCGACCCGGTCGAGCCAGCCCACCCGTCAACCTCCTGTCGTGCGCGCCTGGGCGCACCTGTTCGTCACGTCGCCCGCGACGCTTCATGATTATGTCGTGAGTACTTTGCCGCAACACCCCCCCGAAGGGACAGGCCCCATCCGGCCGTCCGCCGCGGTGGCCCGAGCGGCCCGCGCGCTCGCCGCCGCCGGGATCGGCTCGGCCCGGGTGGAGGCCGAGTTGCTGGCGGCGTACGTGCTCGGGGTTCCCCGGGGTCGGTTGGCTCTCGCCGACGACCTGAGCGTCGACCAACTGGTGCGACTCGACGAGATGACGCGCCGCCGCGTCGCGCGTGAGCCGTTGCAGCACCTGACCGGTCGGGCCGGGTTCCGGCACCTGGAGCTGTCGGTCGGCGCGGGTGTCTTCGTGCCCCGGCCGGAGACCGAGCTGTTGGCCGGCTGGGGCGTCGAGCAGGCCCAGGGTCGGCCCGATCCGGTGGTGGTGGACCTGTGCAGCGGCTCGGGCGCTATCGCGCTGGCGGTGGCTCAGGAGCTGCCGGGAGCGCGGGTGATCGCCGTGGAGCGGTCCCCGGCGGCACTGGTGTGGCTGCGACGCAACGCGGCGGAGCGCGCCGCGGCGGGGGACCGCCCGATCGAGGTGGTCGAGGCCGATGTGACAGCGCCGGACCTGCTCGCCGAGCTGGTGGGCCGGGTGGACGTGCTGCTCTGCAACCCGCCGTACGTGCCGGACGACGTGGTGGTCCCGCCGGAGGTGGCCGGGCACGACCCGGCGGAGGCGGTCTTCGGCGGCGCGGACGGTCTGGTGGTGATCCGGCCGGTCGTCGCCCGGGCGGCGGTGCTGTTGCGCCCGGGGGGTGTGTTCGGCGTCGAGCACGACGACACCCACGGCGCGGCGGTGCCCGAGCTGCTCGCCCAGGACGGCGGCTTCACCGCTGTCGCGGAGCATCTGGACCTCACCGGGCGTCCCCGCTACGCGACCGCGTCCCGACGGGCGGACGGCCAGCACGCCCCGATCGGGCCGGCGTGGCAGACTGACTCCTCGTGATGCTCTACGACTGCCGGTCGCCCGCCGATCGGGACCGCGGCATCGCTGCGGCCATCGAGGCGGTCAAGAACGGCGAGCTGGTCGTTCTCCCGACGGACACCGTGTATGGGATCGGCGCGGACGCGTTCACCCCGTACGCGGTGAAGGCGCTGCTCGATGCCAAGGGCCGGGGTCGGCAGATGCCGCCGCCGGTGCTGATCGGCTCGCGGCACACCCTGGACGGGTTGGTCTTCTCGCTGCCCACCGCCGCCCGGGACCTCGTGGAGGCGTTCTGGCCGGGTGCCCTGACGATCGTGGTCGAGCACTCGCCGAGCCTGCAGTGGGACCTGGGCGACAAGACCGGCACTGTGGCGGTGCGGATGCCACTGCACCCGGTGGCGTTGGAGGTGCTGCGCGAGACCGGCCCGATGGCGGTCTCGTCGGCCAACAAGACCGGCCAGCCGGCCGCGGTCACCGCCGACGAGGCACGTGACCAGCTCAGCTACTCGGTGCGGGCCTACCTGGAGGCCGGGCCCTGCCCGGACCCGGTGCCCAGCACGATCGTGGATCTGACCGGTGAGGTGCCGCAGCTGTTGCGGGCCGGGGCGATCCCGCTGGAGAAGCTGCGCGACGTGGTTCCGGATCTCGTCGACGGTCGGGCGGTCTGAGTGCCCCCGTTCACTGTTCTGCACGTCTGCATGGGCAACATCTGCCGCTCGCCGATGGCGGAGCGGCTGCTGGCCCTGGCGGTGCGGGAGCGGCTGACCCGGCGTTCGCAGGACCCGGCCCAGGCCGAGGAGTTGGTGCACAGCCACAGCGCCGGCACTGGTGGCTGGCACGCGGGCGAGGAGATGAACCCGCCGGCGGCACGGCAGGTCACCGGCCGTGGTGGGGACGTGGCGGGGTTCGCCGCGCGCAAGCTGCGCTCGGACCACATCGACGCCGCCGACCTGGTCCTGACCGCCACCGCCGACCAGCAGGAGTACGTGGTGGCGCTTCGTCCGGACGCGGCGGCCCGCACGTTCGTGCTGGGCGAGTTCGGCCGGCTGCTGGCCGCTGTGGACGCCGCCGCGCTGCCGCCGGGTGACGCCACCCCGGAGGCCGTGTACGCCCGGGGGATGGCCCTGGTGGCGGCGGCTCACGACGCGCGGCTGGGCGCCTCGGCGCTGACCACCGATGATCTGGACGACCCGTGGGGTCGTGGCGACCAGTGCTTCAGCCGGGTCGCCGACGAGATCGAGGAGACGGTCCACCCGCTGGCCGGCGCGCTGCTGCCCTGAGCGTGGTGCGAGTTTCCTCCGGGTTTGGGGAAAACCCAGGGCTAAAGGGGCGTTCCGGGTCATTCTGAACGGGTCCTAGCGTGACCGGCTCCTGCGGGGAGAGCTGATGATCCGGGCCCAACTCGACAAACTGCTGACCGTGGTGATCGCTGGAGTGCTGGCCGGGTTGGTGCTGGCCGCCGCGGCCCTACCCGCGGCCCTGGTCTTCGGGATCGGCTTCAGCGCCCTGTCGACGCCGTACTCGGAGCTGCCGAACACACTCCGGACGCCACCCACCGCGCAGCGCTCCAACCTCTACGCCAACGACGGCACGACAGTGATCACCTCCTTCTACCAGGAGGACCGGGTGGACGTGCCGCTGCACGAGGTGGCTCCGGTCATGCGCCGGGCGATCGTGGCCGCCGAGGACGTCCGGTTCTACCAGCACAGCGGTGTCGACCTGCGGGGCGTGGTGCGCGCGTTCACAGTCAACAAGCGCGACGGCCGGACCCGGCAGGGCGCCTCCACGCTGACCATGCAGTACGTCCGCAACGTGCTCAGCAACGACCCCCGGCTGACCGAGGCGCAGCGGGACGCCGCCACCGAACTCACCACCGTCCGCAAGCTCCAGGAGATGCGGTACGCGCTCGCGTTGGAGCGGGAACTCGACAAGGAGGAGATCCTGACCCGTTACCTCAACATCGCCTACTTCGGCGCCGGGGCGTACGGCATCGCGGCGGCCAGCAAGCGGTACTTCTCCCGCTCCCCGGCCGAGCTGACCCTGGCCCAGGCGGCACTGCTCGCCGGTCTCGTGCGTTCGCCCGACAGCGACGATCCGATAAACGGCGACGCCGACAGCGCTGTGGCCCGGCGGTCGTACGTGTTGGAACGGCTGGTGGAGTCGGGGCAGGTGCCGGCGGACGCGGCGGCCGCCGCGCGGGCCGAGCCGCTGCAACTGCGCACCAGCGAGACCCCGAACGACTGCACGGGCGTGCCCGACGCGCACAACGACTGGGGCTTCTTCTGCGACTGGTTCACCCGCTGGTGGAGCAGCCAGTCCGCGTTCGGTGCGACAGCGGACGAGCGACAGCGCGCGCTGCGCCGGGGCGGCTTCTCCATCGTGTCGTCGCTGGACCCGGGGGTGCAGCGGGCCACCACCGAGCAGGTGCTGAGGATCTATCCGACGACCAGGGCCGAGGCGGTGCCCACCGCGGTGGTGCAACCGGGCACCGGGCGGGTGCTGGCGATGTCGGTGAACCGCGCCTACAGCGTGGCGGACAACCCGGTCGGGCAGAAGAACCGCCCGAACACCGTCAACCAGTTGATCGCCGGCGGCGGCGCGATCGAGGGATACCAGGGCGGCTCGACGTTCAAGCTCTTCACCCTGCTCGCCGCGTTGGAGTCCGGCCTGCCGCTGTCGACCGACTTCGTGGCGCCGACCCAGTTGCTCACCCGCTTCCCGGTGACCGGGGGAGCGAGCTGCGACGGACGGTGGTGCCCGGCGAACGCCAGCCCATCGTCGATGGACGGCCCCCGCACCATGTGGAGCGCGTTCGGTCGCTCGGTGAACACGTACTTCGCCTGGCTCACCGAGAAGGTCGGCGCCGACCGGGTGGTGGAAATGGCCGAGCGGCTCGGCATCGTGCTGCGGGCCGAGTCCGACGCCAAGCTGGCCCGCTACGGCGCGAAAGACTGGGGTCCGTTCACGCTGGGCGTGGCCGCGACCACCCCGTTGGACCTGGCCAGCGCCTACGCCACTGTGGCCGCCGAGGGGACCTGGTGCGCGCCGCTGCCGGTGGTCTCGATCACCGACTCGGGCGGCCGACCAGTCGACGCCGCCAAGCCGGACTGCCGACAGGTGCTCGACGCCGACGTGGCGCGGGCGGCCACCGACGCGGCCCGCTGCCCGGTCGGCGACCAGTCGATGTACGGGCGCTGCGACGGCGCCACAGCACCCGGGTTGCGGGCGAAGCTCGGCCGCCCCGTGGCGGGCAAGACCGGCAGTTCGGAACGGTACGAGACGGAGACGGTGGTGGCGTTCACGCCGCAGCTCGCTGTCGCCTCGATGGCCGCGAACCCGGACGATCCCCGGGACGCGGTCGGTCAGGCGGTGCAGGCCCAGATGGTGAACGCGGTCGGCGAGGTGCTCGCGTTCGCCCTGCGCGACCAACCGGTCCGCGACTTCGTCCCGCCGAGCGAACGAACCGCCTTCCAAACCCAACCCCAAGCCGGCAACTAACCCCACCCCACCCCGCCCCACCCCACCCCGCCCCACCCCACCCATCCCGCCGATCTTGCACTTTCTGTCGTGACAAAAGGTGCCGATACCCATAAATCGGCAACACAAAGTGCAAGATCGCGGGGTGCGGGGTGCGGGGTGCGGGGTGCGGGGTGCGGGGTGTGGGGTGTGGGGTGTGGGGTGTGGGGTGTGGTTAGGGGGTTTGTTCGGCGTTGCGGGCTATGTTGCGGGCCATTCCGCCGAAGACCACAGCGTGGAACGGGGCCACCGACTTCCAGTAGGCGTGCCCCGGCAGGCCGCGCGGCAGGAAGACGGCGCGTTGCTGGTAGCGGCTACGGCCGTCGTCGGCCGGCAGTACCCGCATCTCCAGCCAGGCCCGGCCGGGCAGCCGCATCTCGGCGCGCAGTCGCAGCAGCTCGCCCGGGACGATCTCCTCGACCCGCCAGAAGTCCAGCGCCTCGCCGACCTGGAGGCGGTGCGGGTCGCGTCGACCCCGGCGCAGTCCGACCCCGCCGACCAGCCGGTCCAGCCAGCCTCGGATCGACCAGGCGAGGGGGAACGAGTACCAGCCGTGTTCGCCACCGACGCCCTCGACGACCCGCCAGAGCGCCGCTGGTGGGGCGTCCACCGCCCGCTCCCGCACGTCGGTGTAGGCGGTGCCACCGGACCACACCGGGTCGGTGGGCAGTGGCTCGGCGGGCGCGTCCGGGCCGCTCGCTGTGGACCAGCGGGTCTCCACCTGGGCGTCGCGCACCTTGGCCAGCGCCAGCGCCACGGCCTCGTCGAAGCCGGTCAGCCCGCCGGGCGGGTCCGGGATGTAGCGGGCGATGTCGTGTTCGTGGGCTACCGCCTCGTGGATCAGGCTCTCCACCAGCGGGCGGGCGATCTTGTTCGGCACCGGGGTGATCAGCCCGACCCAGTGCGAGGAGAGCGACGGCGTGAGTGGGCGGACCGGCACGATGATCCGCTGGCGCAGCCCGGCCACCCGGGCGTAGCGCTGCATCATCTCGCGAAAGGTCAGCACGTCCGGCCCGCCGACGTCGAAGCCCCTGTTGACGTCGGCCGGCAGGTCGGCGCAGCCGGACAGGTAGTGCAGCACGTCGCGGACCGCGATCGGTTGGATCCGGTTGCGGACCCAGCGCGGCGTGATCATGGCGGGTAGCCGCTCGGTCAGGTAACGCAGCATCTCGAACGACGCCGAGCCGGACCCGATGATCACCGCGGCGCGGAGCACCGCCGTGGGCACCCCGCTGCCGAGCAGGATCCGGCCCACCTCGGCGCGGGACCGCAGGTGCGGAGATGGCACCTCCGCGTCGGAAGCCGGCTCCGGGCCGCCCAGGTAGACGATCCGCCGTACGCCGGCCGCCTGCGCCGCCGCCGCGAAGTTGGTCGCCGCCGTCCGGTCGGCCGCCTCGAAGTCGGACCGGCCCAAGGAGTGCACCAGGAAGTACGCGACGTCCACGTCGGCGAACGCGGCGGCCAGCGTCTCCGGTCGACTCAGGTCTCCTTCGACGATGTCGGCCGCCGAGGCCCAGGGCACGTCGCGCAGCCGCACCGCCTTGCGGGCGAGGCAGCGCACGGTGTGTCCGTCGGCGAGCAGCAGCGGTGTCAGCCGCCCGCCGATGTAGCCGGTAGCGCCGGTGACGAGGCATCTCACGGGTTCCAGTGTGCGGCCCCCTAGACTCGTTCGCTGTGGAGACCGAGACGAGCACCTTCTGGGGGCCGGATTTCGCGCAGCTCAGGGCCACCGACCCGGAGATCGCCGGGGTGGTCCTCGGCGAGTTGGACCGGTTGCGCGGCGGCCTGCAGCTCATCGCCAGCGAGAACCTGACCTCGCCGGCGGTGCTGGCCGCGCTCGGCTCGACGCTGACCAACAAGTACGCCGAGGGTTACCCGGGTCGGCGCTACTACGGCGGCTGCGCCGAGGTGGACCGGGCAGAGGAGATCGGCATCGCCCGGGCCAAGGAGCTCTTCGGGGCCGAGCACGCCAACCTCCAGCCGCACTCCGGGGCGAGCGCCAACCTCGCCGCGTACGCCGCGCTGGTGCAGCCGGGGGACACGGTGCTGGCGATGGACCTGCCGCACGGCGGGCACCTCACCCACGGCAGCCGGGTGAACTTCTCCGGCAAGTGGTTCCACCCGGTCGGCTACCCGGTGCGGCCGGACACCGAGCAGATCGACTACGACGAGGTACGGGACCTGGCGCGCGCGCACCGACCCAAGCTGATCATCTGTGGCGCCACCGCGTACCCGCGCCTGATCGACTTCGCGCGGTTCCGGGAGATCGCCGACGAGGTCGGCGCGTACCTGATGGTGGACGCGGCGCACTTCATCGGCCTGGTCGCCGGCCGGGCGATCCCGTCCCCGGTGCCGTACGCCGATGTCGTCTGCGCCACCACCCACAAGGTGCTGCGCGGGCCGCGCGGCGGCATGATCCTGTGCCGCGAGTCGCTGGCCCAGCGGATCGACAAGGCGGTCTTCCCGTTCACCCAGGGCGGCCCGCTGATGCACGCGGTAGCGGCGAAGGCGGTCGCGCTGCGCGAGGCCGCCCAGCCGGAGTTCCAGACGTACGCCCGGCAGGTGGTCAGCAACGCCCAGGCGCTCGCCGCCGGGCTGGCCGACGAGGGGATGCGCCCGGTGTCCGGTGGCACCGACACCCACCTCGCCCTGATCGACCTGCGGGAGCTGGGGGTGACCGGCGCCGAGGCCGAGCGCCGCTGCGACGCCGCGTCGATCACCCTGAACAAGAACGCCATCCCGTACGACCCGCAGCCGCCGATGGTGGCCTCCGGCATCCGGGTGGGCACACCGAGCGTCACCACGCAGGGGATGCGCGAGGGGGAGCTGCGCCAGGTGGCGACCCTGATCGCCCGCGCGGTGCGCACCGATCCCGGCGCTCCGGGCGGGGCCGACGAGTTGACCCGCCTCGGTGCCGAGGTGTCCGAGCTGGTCGCGGCGTTCCCGGCGTACCCCCGTGGCTGAGCCCGGGGTGGTCGAGCCGGACACCGACCGGCGGTGGCGGTTGCGGCACCTGCCGGTGCTGTTGGCCGCGTCGGCGGCGCTCGCCGCGGTCGCCGCGGTGGTCGGTGGGGTGACCGGCGGCGTCACGGGCGCGCTCGGCGCGGCGGCCGGCGTGGGCGTCACGGTGCTCAGCTACACCCTCACCACAGTGGTGCTGGCCCGGGCCGACCAGGTCAACCCGCAGTTGCTGCTGCCGCTCGGCCTGGGCCTGTACGTGTTGAAGTTCAGCCTGCTGGGCGTGGTGCTGGTGGCGGTGGCGTCGACCGGTTGGCCCGGATTGATCCCTCTTTGCCTTGGCATCGTCGCCGGGGTGGCAGTGTGGACAGCGGTGCACCTCTGGTGGCTGACCACGGTGCACGCTCGCCGACCGCGCGGCTGACCTGGCGGTCGTCCCAACCAGCGGACGCGCCGGAATGTGTCGGCCTCCGGTCATTTTCCGACGGGCGGAAGGGGAGTAGCGTGCCCACAGACGACGGCGCCCACGAGAAGCCCACACAACGACGGTTGTGCGGGGGGTGAGGCACAGCCTCGTCTTCCCGGCTGATATCGTTCGCCCCGTCATGGCTGGTGACCAAACCCCCCGTCCCGCCGGTGAACCGGACGATTATCCGTCCGGCGCCGGTCAGGGTTGGACCGCGCTCAGCTACCTCATCGGAGGAATGCTCGTGTGGGGTTTCATCGGCTGGCTGGTCGACCAGTGGCTCGATACCGGTGGCGTCGCCACCGGCATCGGCGTCGTGCTCGGCGTGACCGGGGGGATCATCCTCGTCGTCCGTCGGCTCGGCACGCCTACTTAGGAAGGGACACGGTGTTCGGACAGGCGAACGTTCTGGCAGCGGGCCAGGCGGCATTCCCACCCAGTGTGGACGACTTCTACCTGCCCGCGATCGTGCCCTGGGGTGTGGAGAACGCCCCGTGGTTCACCAAGTTCACGCTGATGATCTGGGTCGCGGTCGGCTTTCTGATCATCTTCTTCCTGGCGACCTATCGGAACCCGAAGTTGGTGCCGACCAAGAAGCAGTGGTTCGCCGAGTCGATCTACGGCTTCGTCCGGAACAACATCTCGGTCGACATGATCGGTCACCAGGGCGTGCGGTTCGCTCCCTACTTCACGACGCTGTTCTGCTTCGTGTTGGTGACGAACGCGTTCGCGATCATTCCGCTCTTCCAGATCTCGCCGAACTCGCACATCGCCTTCCCGGCGATCCTCGCGGTGATCAGCTACGTGCTGTTCAACTACATCGGCATCCGGCACCACGGCTTCGGCAAATACTTCAAGCACGCCCTGATCCCGCCGGCACCGTGGTACATCCTGCCGCTGCTGATCCCGATCGAGGCGTTCTCGACCTTCATCATCCGGCCGTTCTCGCTGGCCGTCCGTCTCTTCGCGAACATGTTCGCCGGCCACATGCTCCTGCTGGTCTTCACGCTCGGCGGCTTCGCGATGCTCAACGCCAACGCCTGGCTGGCGCCGATCTCGGTGGTCTCCTGGGTGATGACAGTGGCGCTGACCCTTCTCGAAGCGCTGGTCATCGTCCTGCAGGCCTACGTCTTCACCGTGCTGAGCGCCAGCTACATCCAGGGCGCGCTCGCCGAAGAGCACTGATCCACGCACCAACCGTTGTCGTCCCGCGTGAGAGTCACGCGTGATAACCAGGAGGAACCACTAATGGATTACGTCGCCGCGGTAGAGGGCAGCACCGCCGCCATCGGCTACGGCCTCGCGGCCATCGGCCCGGGCATCGGCGTTGGCCTGGTCTTCGCCGCCTACATCCAGTCGACCGCCCGGCAGCCCGAGTCGTCGCGCATGACCCTGCCGTACGTCTGGATCGGCTTCGCCGTCATCGAGGCGCTCGCGCTGTTCGGCATCGCCTTCGGCTTCATCTGGGCCGGCTGATTCCGCCCCTTCCGACCGGGAGGTCACCCATGTTGTTCCTCCTCGCCGCCGAGGGTGGTGAGTCAGACCACAACCCGATCATTCCGATCTGGCAAGAGATCGTGGTCGGCACGGTCGCCTTCGCCGTGCTCTGCTTCGTCCTGATGAAGTTCGTCTTCCCGCGCATGGAGCAGACGTTCCAGGCTCGGGTCGACGCCATCGAGGGCGGCATCAAGCGCGCCGAGGCCGCCCAGGCCGAGGCGAACCAGCTGCTCGAGCAGTACCGTGCCCAGCTCGCTGAGGCCCGGACCGACGCCGCCAAGATCCGTGACGACGCGCGGGCCGACGCCGAGGGCATCCGCCAGGACATCCTCGCCAAGGCGCGGGAAGAGTCCGACCGGGTCATCCAGGCGGGCAAGGACGCGCTCGCCGCCGAGCGGGCCACCATCGTGCGCGAGCTGCGCGCGGAGGTCGGCACGATCGCGGTGGACCTGGCCAGCAAGATCGTTGGCGAGTCGCTGGCCGACGAGGCGCGGCGTAAGGGCACCGTCGACCGGTTCCTGAGCGGTCTCGAGAGCACGGGGGCCCGCTGATGCAGGCCGCCAGCCGGGAGTCGTACAAGGTCGCGGCCGAGCGCCTCGACGCGTACGTCCGCGGCGCGGAGCCGTCAGCGGTGGCCTCCACCGCCGACGCCATCCTCTCCGTGGCGACCCTGCTGCGGCGTGAGCCGCGGCTGCGCCGGGCGCTCTCCGAGCCGTCCCGGTCCGGCGAGGATCGCGGCGCTCTGCTCGGCGACATGCTCGGCGGGCGGATCGGCGCGGACGCGCTCGACCTGCTCGTGTCGCTGGTCGCCGGCCGGTGGTCGGCACCCTCGGAGCTGCTCGACGGCACCGAGCGGCTGGGCGTGGAAGCGCTGCTGGCCAGCGCCGACAAGGCCGGCGAGCTGGGCGAGGTCGAGGACGAGCTGTTCCGCTTCGGTCAGGTAGTGGCCGGTCAGTCGGCGCTGAGCAACACGCTCGCCGACCCGGTCGCCCCGGTCGAGCAGCGGGCCACCCTGGCCCGCGAGCTGCTCGCCGACAAGGCCCGTCCGGTCACCGTCCGCCTCGTCGAGGTCGCACTCGGCGGGTACGGGGGGCGCTCCTTCACCGGCGCGCTCACCCGGCTGGTGGAACTCGCCGCCGAGCGACGCGACCGGCAGGTGGCGTACGTGACCGTCGCGGCCCCGTTGAGTGACGAGGACGAGCGCCGGCTGGGTGCGAGCCTCAGCGCGATATACGGTCGAGAGGTCTCCGTCAAGCAGACGGTGGACCCCCACGTCCTGGGTGGCGTGAGCGTGCGGGTCGGCTCCGACCTGTACGACGGCACCATCCTGCGCCGCCTCAACGAGACCCGCAACGCGCTCGCGAAGCGCTGAGCGGCTCCGCCGCCCAGCAATGTGGTGGCTTCGCCGCCCCGGCGCTGAGCGGCTCCGCCGCCCAGCATCGGGGTGACTGGATCGCTCAGTGCCCGGAATGACAGACGCCATTCGGACCGGTCGGTACTAGGTATCCCGGGCCCCTGAATTTTAAGGAAGCAGAGGATGGCCGAGCTGACCATCTCGACGGAGGAGATCCGCGGCGCCCTGGAGCGCTACGTCTCTTCCTACTCGTCCGACGTCTCCCGCGAGGAGGTCGGCACCGTCGCCGACACCGGCGACGGTATCGCCCACGTCGAGGGCCTGCCCTCGACCATGACCAACGAGCTCCTGGAGTTCGAGGACGGCACGCTCGGCGTGGCGTTGAACCTCGACGTCCGGGAGATCGGCGTCGTCGTTCTCGGTGACTCCGCCAAGCTGGAGGAAGGGCAGCGCGTCAAGCGCACCGAGCGGGTTCTCTCCGTTCCGGTCGGCGACGCCTTCCTCGGCCGCGTGGTCAACGCGCTCGGTGAGCCGATCGACGCGCTCGGCGACATCGCCAACGAAGGCTTCCGCGAGCTGGAGCTGCAGGCTCCGAACGTGATGTCCCGGCAGTCCGTCGACGAGCCGCTGCAGACCGGCATCAAGGCCATCGACGCGATGACCCCGATCGGTCGGGGCCAGCGGCAGCTCATCATCGGTGACCGGAAGACCGGTAAGACCACTGTCGCCCTGGACGCCATCCTCAACCAGCGGGACAACTGGCGCACCGGCGACCCGAAGAAGCAGGTTCGCTGCATCTACGTCGCCATCGGCCAGAAGGCCTCCACGATCGCCTCCATCAAGGGGCAGCTCGAGGAGGCGGGCGCGATGGAGTACACCACCATCGTCGCCTCGCCGGCGTCCGACCCGGCTGGCTTCAAGTACCTCGCCCCGTACACCGGCTCGTCCATCGGGCAGCACTGGATGTACGGCGGCAAGCACGTCCTGATCGTCTTCGACGACCTGAGCAAGCAGGCCGAGGCGTACCGCGCCGTGTCGCTGCTGCTGCGTCGCCCGCCGGGCCGTGAGGCGTACCCGGGTGACGTCTTCTACCTGCACTCCCGCCTGCTGGAGCGCTGCGCGAAGCTCTCCGACGAGCTGGGTGGCGGCTCGATGACCGGTCTGCCGATCATCGAGACGAAGGCCAACGACATCTCGGCCTTCATCCCGACCAACGTCATCTCGATCACCGACGGTCAGATCTTCCTGGAGACCGACCTGTTCAACCAGGGCGTCCGTCCGGCGATCAACGTCGGTACCTCGGTCTCCCGGGTCGGTGGCGCCGCGCAGGTGAAGCCGATGAAGAAGGTCGCCGGTTCACTGCGGCTCAACCTGGCCCAGTACCGCGAGCTGGAGGCGTTCGCCGCCTTCGCCTCCGACCTGGACCGGGCCTCCCGTGCCCAGCTGGACCGCGGTTCGCGCCTGGTCGAGCTGCTCAAGCAGCCGAACTACTCGCCGTTCCCGGTGCAGGAGCAGGTCGTCTCGGTCTGGGCCGGCACCGAGGGCAAGCTGGACGACATCCCGGTGGGTGAGGTCCGGCGCTTCGAGTCGGAGTTCCTGCAGTACCTGCGGCACAAGCATGAGGGTGTGCTGGCCGGCATCGCCGACAACCAGTGGAACGATGACATCATCGGCTCGCTGGACAGCGCGATCGCCGAGTTCAAGCAGGTCTTCCTCAACAAGGAGGACGAGCGCAAGGTCAACGACGCGCCGGCCGCTCCGCTCGAGGGTGACGAGAACCGCGAGACGGTGACCCGCTTCCGCGACGGCGCGACCGACCGCCCGGCCGAGAGCTGATCCCGTGGCGGCCCAGGTACGCGTTCTTCGTCAACGGATCCGCTCGGCGAAGTCGATGAAGAAGATCACCAAGGCGATGGAGCTCGTGGCGACGAGCCGGATCGCCAAGGCTCAGGCCCGGGTGCAGGCGTCCCTGCCGTACGCCCAGGCCATCACCGGTGTGCTCACGGCGCTGGCGTCCAACGCGCGGATCGACCACCCGCTGCTCACGCCGCGTGAGCGGGTGCGGCGGGCCGGCGTCCTGTTGGTCACCAGCGACCGTGGCCTGGCCGGCGGTTACAGCTCCAACGCGATCAGGATGGCAGAGTCGCTGATCGCGCGGCTCAAGGCAGACGGCAAGGAGCCGGTGCTCTACGTCATCGGGCGTAAGGGTGTCGGGTTCTACCGGTTCCGCGAGCGGCCGATCGAGGCGAACTGGACCGGCTTCAGCGAGCAGCCGTCGTTCGAGGACGCCCGTACCGTTGGTGAGACGCTGATCAAGGCGTTCACCGCCGGTGCGGACGACGTCGACGGCGGTGCCGGAGCGGACGGGGTGCTCGGCGTCGACGAGTTGCACATCGTCTACACCGAGTTCCACTCGCTCATGACGCAGAGCCCGGTCACCAAGGTCATCGGTCCGATGCAGGTGGAGGACCGGCCGCGCTCCGAGGGGTTGCTGCCGGCGTACGAGTTCGAGCCGGAGGCGGAGGCGCTGCTCGACGCGCTCCTGCCGAGGTACATCAACACGCGGATCTACGCGGCGTTGATCGAGTCGGCGGCGAGTGAGTCGGCGGCACGGCGGCGGGCGATGAAGAGCGCCACCGACAACGCCGAAGAGATGATCGAGAAGTACACGCGCGAGATGAACTCGGCTCGCCAGGCCGGGATCACCCAGGAGATCAGCGAGATCGTCGGCGGCGCCAACGCGCTGGCCGCGTCGGGAAGTGAAGTGTGATGACTGCACCAGTAGAGACCAAGACGGCCACGGGTCGCGTGGTCCGGGTCATCGGCCCGGTCGTCGACGCCGAGTTCCCGCGCGACGCCATGCCGGCCCTGTTCAACGCCTTGAACGTGAAGGTGAACCTGTCCGGCGGTGAGAAGACGCTGACCCTGGAGGTTGCCCAGCACCTGGGTGACAACCTGGTCCGTGCCATCTCGATGCAGCCGACCGACGGCCTGGTCCGTGGCGCCGAGGTGCGCGACCGCGGCGAGCCGATCACGGTGCCGGTGGGCGACGCGGTCAAGGGCAAGGTGTTCAACGCGATCGGCGAGGTGCTCAACCTCAAAGAGGGCGAGACGTTCGAGGCCGACGACCGGTGGGGCATCCACCGCAAGGCCCCGGCCTTCGCGGACCTCGAGCCGAAGACCGAGATGCTGGAGACCGGCATCAAGGTCATCGACCTGCTCGCCCCGTACGTCAAGGGCGGCAAGATCGGCCTGTTCGGCGGCGCGGGTGTGGGCAAGACGGTGCTCATCCAGGAGATGATCACCCGGGTCGCCCGCAACTTCGGTGGTACCTCGGTCTTCGCCGGCGTGGGTGAGCGCACCCGTGAGGGCAACGACCTCATCGCCGAGATGACCGAGTCCGGCGTCATCGACAAGACCGCGCTGGTCTACGGCCAGATGGACGAGCCGCCGGGCACCCGGCTGCGGGTGGCGCTCTCCGCGCTGACCATGGCCGAGTACTTCCGGGACGTGAAGAAGCAGGAGGTGCTGCTCTTCATCGACAACATCTTCCGCTTCACGCAGGCCGGTTCGGAGGTGTCCACCCTGCTCGGTCGTATGCCGAGCGCCGTGGGTTACCAGCCGACCCTGGCCGACGAGATGGGCGAGCTCCAGGAGCGGATCACCTCCGTCCGGGGCCAGGCCATCACCTCCATGCAGGCGATCTACGTGCCGGCGGACGACTACACCGACCCCGCCCCGGCCACCACGTTCGCCCACCTGGACGCGACCACCAACCTGGAGCGGTCGATCTCCGACAAGGGCATCTACCCGGCCGTGGACCCGCTGGCGTCCTCGTCCCGGATCCTCGCCCCGGAGTTCGTCGGCAACGAGCACTTCCAGGTTGCCACCGAGGTGAAGCGGATCCTGCAGCGCTACCGCGACCTGCAGGACATCATCGCCATCCTCGGTATCGAGGAGCTCTCCGAGGAAGACAAGATCACCGTGGCTCGCGCCCGGCGGATCGAGCGCTTCCTCTCGCAGAACACCTACGCGGCGGAGCAGTTCACCGGCGTGCCGGGTTCGACGGTCCCGATCAAGGAGACCATCGAGGCGTTCCGCAAGATCAGCGAGGGTGAGTACGACCACTTCCCCGAGCAGGCGTTCTTCATGTGCGGCGGTCTCGAGGACCTGGAGCGCAAGGCTGAGGAGCTGATGAAGGGCTGACCAGCCCCATCGATCCGTAGCAAAAAGACTGCCCCGGCAATGCCGGGGCAGTCTTTTGTTCATGTTCGCGTCTTACCATCGTCGCGGTCCGTTACTCGTGGTCGTCACTCCCGCGGCTCCCGAGCTACGGTTCGTTCCGCGCTCACCTGAACGAGCGTTGATCTTTGCAACCTTTCGACGACGTGCGCCCGTCTTCCTCGTCGTGGGCGTAACGAACGGAGATGCTCGTGGGTAAGGCCGGCAAGAGTGGCCGCAAGCCGTCCATCTGGCGAGGTGTGCCGCGGTGGGCCAGGATCTGCACTGTGTTCGGCACCGTGCTGACAGTGCTCAGCGGCGCCGTGCTGGTCGGCACCGAGGTTCTCATGGCCCGCTACGAGGGGTCCGTCGGCAAGGCCGACCTCTTCGGCGACCAAGCGGCGGGCGCCCAGGCGAAGAAGAGCGACATCAAGGGTCCGCTCAACATCCTGCTCGTCGGCATCGACCCGCGTACGCCGACGGCCGCGCCGCTGGCCGACTCGATCATGGTGCTGCACGTGCCGGCCTCGATGGACCGGGCTTACCTGTTCTCGCTGCCTCGTGACCTCTACGTGCGGATCCCGGCGTTCAAGAAGGCCGACTTCCCGGGCGAGACCACGAAGATCAACGCCGCGATGTCGTTCGGCAGCAAGGTGCCGGGGGCCAACCCCGACGCGGCACGGGGCTTCGAGTTGCTGGCCAGCACAGTGCAGAACGTCACCGGCATCAAGCGCTTCGACGCTGGCGCGATCATCAACTTCACCGGTTTCCAGAAGATCGTCGACGCCATGGGCGGTGTCGACATGTACATCGAGCGGGACGTGAAGTCCGAGCACAAGCAGCCGGACGGCAAGCCGCGGCCGGGCAACACCCGTGGTGAGGGCTACGTCGGCCCGCAGGCGATCTACAAGAAGGGCAACCGGCACCTGAGTGGGTGGCAGGCGCTGGACTACGTCCGGCAGCGCTACCCGAAGAACGGCGTTCCGGATTCCGACTACGGCCGGCAGCGCCACCAGCAGCAGTTCGTCAAGGCCATGGTCGGCCAGGCGTTCAGCGCCGACGTGGTGTCCAACCCGATCAAGCTGGACAAGGTGCTCCGCGCCGCCGGTCAGTCGTTGATCTTCAACGGCCGGGGCAACAGCGTCGTCGACTTCGGGCTCGCCCTGAAGGACATCCGCCCGAACACCATCGAGATGATCAAGCTGCCCGGTGGCGGGGTCTTCGAGGGCCAGAAGTACCTGGGCGAGCAGTTCCAGAACGGTGTTCCGGACTTCTTCACCGCCCTGCACAACGAGCAACTCGACCCGTTCCTGCTGGAGCACCCGGAATTCGTCAACAAGGCCAAGTAGTCAGGTCGGCGTTGTCCCCACCCGCGTTGGGCGCGCCGCGTCGTCAGGCTAGACTTTCGGCAATCCGTAGCCGCAGCAAGGAGACAGCGTGGCACAGCAGCTTCACGTCGAGCTCGTCGCCGTCGAGGAGAAGGTCTGGTCCGGTGACGCCGAGATGGTCGTCGCCCGGACGACCGAAGGCGAGCTCGGTGTCCTGCCGGGGCACGCGCCGCTACTCGGCCAACTCGCCGAGCCCGGCCAGGTACGCATCAAGCTCGCCGGCGGCGAGCAGGTCGCCTACGAGGTGGCCGGCGGCTTCCTCTCGGTGAGCGCCGACGGTGTCACCGTGCTGGCCGAGAGCGCAACCCCGGTCTCCGCGCAGAGCCGCTGAGCCACACCGGGGATGGAGATCGTCGAAGGATTCGGAATCGGCGTTGTCGTCATCCTCGGCGCGCTTCTGATCCTCTTCGTCCGGCGAGCTCTCGTCACCCGCAGCGGTGGCATCATCCGGCTCAGCGTCCGGGTCTCCACCATGCTCGACGGCCGCGGCTGGTCACCCGGCTTCGGCCGGTTCGCCGGTGACGAGCTGCGCTGGTACCGGATGTTCAGCTTCGCGATCCGGCCCAAGCGGGTGCTCTCCCGCAAGGGGCTGTCCGTGGAGCGCCGCCGGTTGCCCGAAGGTCAGGAACGGTTCTCCATGCCGGCCGACTGGGTGATCCTCCGCTGTACCAGTCACCACGCACCGGTGGAGATCGCCATGGCGCGATCGACAGTCACCGGTTTTCTCTCCTGGCTTGAGGCCGCCCCTCCGGGGGCGGTCTCGCCGCGTATGGCCTCCCAGGATTGGCCGGCTGCCTGAGGCTCGCTCTTGGTTGCTCTTCTGGGTTTCCGGGGGAGCCCGCCCGGCTCCGGGCGGTCAGGCTTGATCCCTGCGCCGGGCGGGCTCCCCCGGAAACCCTTCGTTGCCGCTGTGCGTCGATCCGGCGGGCTTTGATCACCTGCCGTTACCGGTGTAGCTGAGTCCCGCCTCCCTCGGTGTGCGCTGCGCGCCGGGCTGCGCGGCTTGCGCGTCGGTCGAGGTGTTGGTCGGCCTGGCTTGAGTAGTCGGCCTTGGCTACGCGTGGTGGCGGGCAGAGTGGGAACCCAGACCTCGACGTGGTGCGGAGCGCCCGACGTTCAGCGCTTGCCGCCCGGCACCCATAGCACATCTCCTGCCGGATTTGCCGTTCTTGACAGGATAAAGAGCAGATCGGAGAGCCGGTTGAGATACTTTGCCGGGAGCGTGCTGGTTCGTTCCGGATCGTGGCTGACCAGCGCCCACGCTGCCCGTTCGGCACGCCGGGCGACGGTCCGCGCCACGTGCAGCAGCGCCGCACCTGCGGTGCCGCCGGGGAGGATGAAGGAGTCGAGCTTGCTCAGGCGTGCGTTGTACTCGTCGCACCAGCCCTCCAGGCGCTCGACGTACTCCTCGGTGACCCGCAGCGGCGGGTACTTCGGCTCCGGCTCGACCGGGGTGGACAGGTCGGCGCCGACGTCGAACAGGTCGTTCTGCACCGACCCCAGCACGCCGCGAAGCTCCTCGTCGAGGTTTCCCAGTGCGAGCGCGACGCCGATCGCCGCGTTGCACTCGTCGACATCCGCGTACGCGGCGATCCGTGGATCGGTCTTCGGCACCTGCTCGTTGTTGCTCAGCCTGGTCATGCCGGCGTCGCCGGCCTTGGTGTAGATGCGCGTGAGGTGGACGGCCATGACGCACAGCCTACGGATTCCCGACCTGACGATCCCGGCCCGGCCGGACAGCACCGCCGGTTGGCCGGTGGTGGTGGGCCCCGGCGACGCCGGCGATGCGGCGGTCAACGATGTCGACGTCATCCGGGTCCGCGGTGACGCCCGACTGGCCGGCACCGTGCACGTGGTCGGTGCGAAGAACTCGGCGTTGAAACTGATGGCCGCCGCGCTGCTCGCGCCGGGCCGCAGTGTGATCACCAACGTCCCCCGGATCACCGACATCGCGATCATGGGGGAGGTGCTGCGCCGGCTGGGCTGCGACGTCCAGTTCGACGCGGACGACCCGGTCGACCCGATGGTCGTCCGTGGTGGAGTGGCCCGGTCCCGGTCGGTGACGATCGACGTACCCGAGCAGCCGGGCGCGGAGGCCGACTACGACCTGGTCCGACGGCTGCGCGCGTCGATCTGCGTGCTCGGCCCGTTGCTGGCCCGCCGGGGGTACGTGCGGGTGGCCCACCCCGGCGGCGACGCGATCGGGTCGCGGGGGTTGGACATGCACATCTCCGGGCTGACCCGGATGGGCGCGGAGATCTCCGGTGAGCACGGTTTCGTCATCGCCTCCGCCCCGCACGGGCTGCGTGGCGCGGACATCGTGCTGGATTTCCCCAGCGTCGGCGCGACCGAGAACCTGGTGATGGCGGCGGTGCTGGCCCAGGGCACCACGATGATCGACAACGCGGCCCGGGAGCCGGAGATCGTCGACATCTGCACGATGCTCAACCAGATGGGTGCGCGCATCGTCGGCGCGGGCACGTCGACGTTGCGCATCACCGGTGTGCCCGGTCTGCGTCCGGTGCGCCATGCCACGGTGGGGGACCGGATCGTCGCCGGCACCTGGGCGTTCGGCGCGGCGATGACCCGCGGCGACGTGACGGTGACCGGGCTGGACCCGGCCTTCCTGGAGGTCGCCCTGGACAAGGTCGTGGCGGCGGGCGGGCTGGTGGAGACCCGGGGAGACGGCTTCCGCGTACGGATGGACGAGCGGCCCCGGGCGGTGGACGTGGTGACGCTGCCGTACCCCGGCTTCGCCACCGACCTGCTGCCGATGGCGATCGGGCTGGCGGCCGTCAGCGACGGTGCCTCCCTGATCACCGAGAACATCTTCGACGGCCGGTTCATGTTCGCCAACGAGATGATGCGGCTCGGCGCGGACATCAAGACCGACGGGCATCACGCGGTGGTCCGGGGTCGGGAGCGGCTCTCCGGTGCCCCGGTGCGGGCCACCGACATCCGGGCCGGCGCAGGGTTGATCATCGCCGGACTCTGCGCGGAGGGGGTCACCGAGGTCTCCCACGTGCACCACGTCGACCGGGGCTACCCGGACTTCGTGGCCGACCTGCGTGCGCTCGGGGTGGCGGTCGAGCGGGGCACCACGCCGGAGGAGCCGGCACTGGAGATCTGAGGCCCCCACGACCCGGCCCGACCGCCACTTAGCCATCGTTCAGGCTCGCCGACTAGGGTGCAGGCAGGCACTCAATCGCAGCGAGGGAGAAGCAGATGGCGGGTCGACTCGCGGTCGTCGGAGCCGGGTTGATGGGTTCCGGCATCGCCCAGGTGGCGGCGCAGGCGGGCTGGCAGGTGACGCTGCGCGACCTGGACGACGCGGCCACCACCCGGGGTCTGGGCGGCATTCGGAAGTCACTGGAGAAGTTCGCCGAGAAGGGCAAGATCGAGGCGTCCGAGGTCGAGGCGACGCTGGCCCGGATCACCCCGACCACCGACCTGGAGGCGGCGGCGGACGCGGACATCGTGGTCGAGGCGGTCTTCGAGCGCCTGGAGATCAAGCACGAGGTGTTCCGCGCCCTGGACAAGATCTGCAAGTCGGACGCGGTGCTCGCCACCAACACCTCGGCCATCCCGGTCACCCAGATCGCCGCGGTGACCGAGCGGCCCGAGGCGGTGGTCGGCACCCACTTCTTCTCCCCGGTGCCGATGATGCAACTCTGCGAGCTGGTACGCGGTTACAAGACCAGCGACGCCACGCTGGACACCGCGCGGGCCTTCGCCGAGGAGATCGGTAAGACGGTCGTCGTGGTCAACCGGGACATCGCCGGCTTCGTCACCACCCGGTTGATCTCCGCCCTGGTGATGGAGGCGGTCAAGCTGGTGGAGTCCGGGGTGGTGTCCGCGGAGGACCTGGACACCGCCTGCCGGCTGGGCTTCGGGCACGCGATGGGCCCGCTGGCCACCACCGACCTGACCGGCGTGGACGTGCTGCTGCACGCCTCGAAGAACATCTACACCGACACCGCCGACGAGAAGTTCTTCCCGCCGGAGCTGCTCCAGCGGATGGTCACCGCCGGTGACCTGGGCCGCAAGACCGGCAAGGGCTTCTACACCTACTGAGACCGGCAGCCGCGGGGGCCCGTTCGCGGGCCCCCCGGTTCAGCTCAACTCGGGCCGGGCGGCGCGGCCAGCGCTCCCGCGACGAAGTCGAGGGCAGCGGGTATGACCGAGCCCCAGTAGCGGAAGTCGTGCCCGCCGTCGGCGTACTCGGCTCGGGCGGCCGGCTCGGGAAGGGCCCGCTCCAGCGCCTGCACGTCGGCGAGGAGGTCGTCCTGGCGACCGCACCAGAGGCCCAGCGGAGTGCCGCGTAGCCGGTCGACACCGGCGAAGACGGCATCACCTGGCGCGACGGCGGGGGAGAAGGCCGCCACCGCCCGGAGTGACCCCGGCCAGGTGGCGGCGAGCAACAGCGAGCCGAAGCCCCCCATGGACCATCCCCAGGCCGCCAGCCGGGTGGCGTCGAAGCCCCGCTCGGCGCACCAGGCCGGCACCTCCTCACGCACCATCCGCTGCGGGTCGTCCCGGCCGGCGGGGCGCCAGGAGAGGCGGTCGCCGGTCGCTCCGGCGAGCACGAACGGCGGCGCACCCCGACGTACCGCGTCGGTCAGGAAGCGCCCCAGGCCGAGCCCGGGGAAGTCCCGTGCGGTGGTGGACGCGCCGTGCAGCACCAGGCAGACCGGCAACCCCTGACCGTCGCCGTGCCCGTCCGGGACGGCGGTGTAGAAGTCGACCGAGCGGTCACGTGCGGCGGACTGGCGGCTGACCAGTCGCTCGTCGCCGGCCGGCGCGTCCGGGGGAACGGGTCGCGTCGGCGACGGCCGGATCAGGTCGCGGGCCGTCCAGCCGACCCCGACCGCCAGCGCCGTCGCCCCTGCCCCCGCGAGCAGGAGCCCGCGCCGGGTCGGTCGAGCGGCCATCGTCAGAGTCTGGCAGCCCCACGGCGGATCGGGGGCCCCGGAAGGGCGTCAGCCGTCGCGCTTGGTCGTCCAGCGGAAGGTGGTCAGGCAGAGCACCACACCGATCACGCACCACAGGGCCAGCACCACCGCCACCCGGCCCAGCTCGAACGAGCCGCCCGGCTCCTGGGCGCCGAAGCTCTCCGGCAGGAACACCGACCGCAGCCCCTGGCACATCCACTTGAGCGGGAACACCGCCGCCACCTGCTGCATCCAGGTGGGCAGGTCGGTGAAGACGAAGAACACCCCGGAGATGAACTGGAGCACCAGAGCCACCGGGGTGACCACCGCGGAGCCGCTGCGGGCGGTGCGGGCCAGCGACGAGATCGCGATGCCGCACAGGGTGCACGCGGTCACCCCGAGCACGGCGACCCAGCCGAAGGTGAACCACTTCGCGGCGGTGCCCGGCAGGTCGAGGTCGAACAGCGCCACCGCGACGGCCAGCAGCAGGACCGTCTCGGCGATCCCGATCGCCACCACCATGATCACTTTGCCGGCGAACCAGACCCACTTCGGCATCGGCGTGCCCCGGTAGCGCTTGAGCACGCCCCGGTCCCGCTCGATCGGGATCCAGATGCCGAGGTTCTGGAAGCTCACAGTCATCAGGCCGGTCGCGATCATGCCGGTGATGAAGTACTGGGTGAACTTGACCCCGCCGCCGATCGTGCCGTCGAAGATCGACGCGAAGATCAGGATCATGATGATGGGGAAGCCCATCGTGAAGACCACCGACTCCCGGCTGCGCAGGAACTGGGTGATCTCCAGTCGTCCCTGGCGCAGGGCGAGCGCGCCGGCACCCGGCCGTCGGCCGCGAGTCGCGGTGACCGGCGTCGCCGGCTTCGTCGTGGTCGTCATCGCGCGTGTCCGATCATGGTGAGGTAGACGTCCTCCAGGGTCGGCCGGGTCACCGTGAGCCCGGGGACCTCGCCGCCGTAGCGCGCGGCGAGGTCGGCCACGAAGGCCGTCGGCGTCGCGCTCTGCGCGCTGTCCACCGTGCCTTCCGGGGTACGCCAGGAGACCGTCGCGAGGGCCTCCTGCCGATTGCCCAGCCGGTTGGGGGCGGCGACCTCGACCAACCGGCCGCCGGCGATCACGCCGACCCGGTCGGCGAGGGCCTCGGCCTCGTCCAGGTAGTGGGTGGTGAGCACGATCGTGGTGCCGGCCGCGGCGAGGTCGCGGATCAGCTCCCAGAACTCGCGGCGGGCCTCCGGGTCGAAACCGGTGGTCGGCTCGTCGAGGAAGAGCAGCTCGGGACGGCCGATGATGCCCAGGGCCACGTCCAGGCGGCGCTTCTGCCCGCCGGAGAGGGTGTGCGTCCGGGCCTTCGCCTTGTCGGCCAGCCCGACCCGCTCGATCACCTTCTCCGGGTCGTCCGCGTCGGGGTAGAAGCCGGAGAAGTGCCGGATCACCTCGGCCACTGTCAGCTCGTCGAACTCGCCGGTGCCCTGAAGCACGATGCCGACCCGGGAGCGCCAGTCGGCATCCGGGTGGGCAGGGTCGACGCCGAGGACGGTGACCTCGCCCGCGTCCCGGCGGCGGTAACCCTCCAGGATCTCCACCGTTGTGGTCTTGCCGGCGCCGTTCGGGCCGAGCAACGCGAACACCTCGCCGCGGTGGACGTCCAGATCCACGCCCGCCACCGCCACGTTGTCGCCGTACGCCTTGCGCAGCCCTCGGACGGAGATGGCCAGCTCGTCATCCATGCCGTCCAGTGTGCGTCCTGGCCTGGGTCGGGTGGTGCCCGGGGTGTGGCGGTCCACGCCACTGCGGGCGCTTGCCACCCGGACGTCCCCGACATGGACCTGTGTGGTTTTCCACAGCTCCTTTTACTGAACGGTAACTTAGACTCCGGCCATGGATGAGACGGCATTCCCGGGGCGACTGCCCGAGCGGGACCGCCCGTGGGTGATGCGCACCTACGCCGGCCACTCGTCGGCCGCGGCCACCAACGCCCTCTTCCGCCGCAACCTGGCGAAGGGGCAGACCGGCCTGTCGGTCGCCTTCGACCTGCCCACCCAGACCGGGTACGACCCGGACCACGAACTCGCCGCCGGCGAGGTCGGGCGGGTCGGCGTGCCGGTGGCCCACCTCGGCGACATGCGGGCGCTCTTCGACGGTCTCCCGCTCGCCGACACGAACACCTCGATGACCATCAACGCCCCGGCGATGTGGCTGCTCGCCCTGTACGGAACCGTCGGGCTGGAGCAGGGCGCCGACCTCACCCGCTGCGCCGGCACCACCCAGAACGACATCATCAAGGAGTACCTGTCCCGGGGTACCTACATCTTTCCGCCGGCGGCGTCGCTGCGGCTCACCGCCGACATGGTGGCGTACACGCTGCGCGAGATGCCCCGGTGGAACCCTGTCAACATCTGCTCGTACCACCTCCAGGAAGCCGGCGCCACGCCCGTGCAGGAGGTCGGCTTCGCGCTGGCCACAGCGGTCGCCGTGCTCGACGCGGTCCGGGACTCCGGCCAGGTGCCGGCCGAGCGGATGGGCGACGTGGTCCAGCGGATCTCGTTCTTCGTCAACGCCGGGGTGCGCTTCGTCGAGGAGATCGCCAAGATGCGCGCGTTCGGCGTGCTCTGGGACGAGATCACCCGGGACCGGTACGGGGTCACCGACACCAGACAACGGCGGTTCCGCTACGGCGTGCAGGTCAACTCGCTCGGCCTCACCGAGGCGCAGCCGGAGAACAACATCCAGCGCATCGTGCTGGAGATGCTCGGCGTGACGATGTCCCGCGACGCCCGGGCCCGCGCTGTCCAACTGCCCGCCTGGAACGAGGCGCTCGGCCTACCCCGACCGTGGGACCAGCAGTGGTCGCTGCGGATGCAGCAGGTCCTGGCGTACGAATCGGATCTGCTCGAATATCCCGACCTCTTCGCCGGCTCGCACGTGATGACCGCGCTGGTCGACGAGGTCGTCACCGGGGCGCGGGTCGAGCTGGACAAGGTGCTGGAGCTGGGCGGCGTCGTCGCCGCCGTGGAGACCGGCTACCTCAAGAGCGCGCTTGTCGCGTCGCTGGCCGAGCGCCGTCGGCGGATGGAGTCCGGTGCCGACGTGGTGGTCGGGGTCAACCGGTACACCGAGACCGAACCCTCCCCGCTGACCGCCGCCGGCGCGGACGCCGTCGAACAGGTCGATCCGGCGGTCGAGGCGGCCGCCGTGGACGGCGTACGCCGGTGGCGGGCCGACCGGGACGCGGCCGTCGTCGACGCGGCGCTGGCCCGGCTGCGCGCGGACGCCGCGACCACCACCAACCTGATGCCGGCCACAGTGGAGTGCGTGCGGGCCGGGGTGACCACCGGCGAGTGGGCCGGCGCGCTGCGCCAGGTCTTCGGCGAGTACCGGGCGCCGACCGGCCTGGCCGGTGCCACCGGCGGCGGTGGGGAGCCGGGCCTGCTGGCGGTCCGCGAGCGGGTCACCGCCACAGCCCGGGAGCTGGGTAGCGGCCGGCTGCGGCTGCTGGTCGGCAAACCCGGCCTGGACGGGCACTCCAACGGCGCGGAGCAGATCGCGGTACGTGCCCGCGATGCCGGCTTCGAGGTCGTCTACCAGGGCATCCGGTTGACCGCGGGGCAGATCGTCGCCGCCGCCGTCGAGGAGGACGTCGACCTGGTCGGGCTCTCCGTGCTCTCCGGGTCGCACCTGGCCGCCGTGCCCGCTGTGCTCGACGGGCTGCGCGCCGCCGGCCGGGCGGACCTGCCGGTGGTGGTGGGCGGCATCATCCCGGCCAGTGACGCGGACACCCTGCGGGCGGCCGGTGTCGCCCGGGTCTTCACCCCGAAGGACTTCGCCCTCACCGGCATCATCGACGACCTGGTGACGGTCATCCGTCACGCCAACGACCTGCCCTGATCGAGAGCTGTCCCGGCAGGTCGTCGGCCGGCGTGGGTCGCCGACCGGCGTGGGTCAGCGGCCGGCGTAGGTCATGCAGTCGGCCATGTCGTTGTCCGGGCCGACCCTGATCGACGCCGCGTGGCACTCCAGCTGCTCGTTGTGCCGGCAGTCGGCGCGCTGGCAGGCGCCCACCTGCGCGATCATGCTCTCCACGCCGCCCCGGACGGGCGACTCGACGAACGTGTGGCAGTGGGCGTGATCCATGCTGCCGATGGTGATCGCGAAGGCGTGGCAGTCACCCGACTGGTTGTACGCGCACGCGGCGACCACACATTCCTGGACTCGGGGCATCTCCAACGCTGCGGTCATGCCGACCTCCTCTAGGCTCTTGCCCCGATCCTAGGCTTTTGTCGGACCGTGGAGCCCCGGTATCGCGGGCCGCCGATCCGCCGCGTCAGACGCGGAAGCCGGCGGCGCGGGCGGCCTCTCGTTCGCGGCGTCGTTCGGATCGCCGACGGAAAAACCAGAAGGTGAAGAACGCCAGGCCGACCAGTGCGACGAGCACCAGCACCGGCAGGATGATCGCCACCAGGGAGACCACCACGCTGGTGGCGTCCTCGGCGGTGCTGGCGACCGGGGCGCCGATCCCGGCGGTGGTCGCGTTGATGACCGGGCGGGCCGCGGACTTGAGTAGGTGCACGCCCAACGCCAGCAGTACGCCGGTGACGACAGGCACCCACTGGTGGGACGAGAAGAAGCTCCCCGGGTCGCTGACCGTCACCGTCTCCGACGAGGAGCCGGCGCCGAAGGCAAGGCCACCGGCGGTGGGTCGGACAACCGTCTGCACCACGTCGTTGATGTGGTCGACCACTGGCACCTTGTCCGCCACCATCTCCACGGCGAGCAGCACGGCCATGATGGCGATGACCCAGCCGTTGCCGAGCCAGGTCCAGCCGCTGGGCAGGTCGATCAGGTCGGTGTAACGGCCGAGTAGACCGAGGATGAGCAGGGGTATGTAGGCGTTCAGCCCCGCCGAGGCGGCGAGACCGGTGCCGGTGAGGACTTCGAACACGGTCTCAGCATCGCATCGACGCGCCAGTGCCGCTCGCTGGCGACCGGTGGGTGCTCGGCTACCCTCGTCGGGTGCGGTTGGTCATTGCGAAGTGCTCGGTGGACTATGTCGGACGGCTCTCGGCTCACCTGCCGCTGGCCACCCGGTTGTTGATGGTGAAGGCGGACGGGTCGGTGTCTATTCACGCCGACGACCGGGCGTACAAGCCGTTGAACTGGATGAGCCCGCCGTGTCGGTTGGAGGAGGCCCCCGGTGTGTGGCGGGTCGTCAACAAGGCTGGCGAGGAGTTGCGGATCACCCTGGAGGAGATCTTCCAGGACACCTCGTACGAGTTGGGTGTGGATCCGGGCCTGCGCAAGGACGGGGTGGAGGCGCACCTCCAGGAGTTGCTGGCCGCCAACCCGGGTGCCTTGGGTGAGGGGTTCACGCTGGTCCGCCGCGAGTACATGACGGCGATCGGCCCGGTCGACCTGCTGTGCCGAGATGCCAACTCGGGCTCCGTCGCCGTCGAGGTCAAGCGGCGTGGCGACATCGACGGCGTGGAGCAGTTGACCCGTTATCTCGAGCTGATGAACCGTGACCCGCTGCTCAGCCCGGTCGTCGGGGTCTTCGCCGCCCAGGAGATCAAGCCGCAGGCGCGGGTGCTCGCCACCGACCGGGGCATCCGGTGTGTGGTAGTGGACTACGACAAGCTGCGCGGCATCGTGAAGGACGAGCTGACTCTCTTCTGACCGGCGCACTACCCGGTGCGCACCGCGATCAGTGACTTCGGCAGACCGAACACCCGCTCCACCAGCATCGTCGAGTCGGGGAAGTAGTGACGCATCTGCGAGCGGTCCAACAGCTCGGTCCAGAGCACCTGGTGGATGGCGGCTTCGTGGCTGCGGGTCGGTTTGTGGCCCAACGGCCAACGTTGGGCGAACGCGGTGCGCAGTCGTACCGGCAGGAACTGCATGCCGGGCGCGATCCAGTGCGGCTCGATGGGGAAGTAGCGGTAGGGCGTCTGCACCCAGTGCCGGTCGGCCAGTGAGCGGGCGGCGGCGGCGAAGCGAATCCGGCGTTCGTGCCCGCCCACATGCTCCAGCACGGAGTTCGAGAAGACCAGGTCGAAGCTGCCCTTGGTGAGGTGCGCGGGCAGGTCGCAGGCGTCTGCCTGCTCGACGTGGGCCCATTCCGGGACGATGGCGGGCGGCTGCTCCAGGTTGACGACTGTCACCCGGGCCGGTCGGACGGTGGAGCGGTGCCAGGTGCCGAGCCGACCGCCGAGGTCGACCACGTGCATGTCGCCGATGTCGGGAAAGGTGCGCGCCAGCCAGTCCGAGCGGTGCCGACGCCGTCGGGCGCTCCACGACTGGTCACTGTCGACAAGGCGGTAGCGCAATCGATTGGGGCCCATTTAACGCAATGTACCGCCGTGACCACGGCGTATAAACATGTGGATACACCGATCCTTGTTGATGATCGGCTATCCGACACTTACCTCCCGTACATGACCTTGATGGCCTTGACGAGTCGGGCCACGTCGGCGGGGGTGCGCTCGAAGGTCATCGACGGCAGCAGTGAGCGGGCTCGACGTCGGGTGATCGCCTTGGATCGACCGAACTCACGCAGGCCGTCCTCCCCGTGGATCCGCCCGAAGCCGGAGTCGCCGACACCGCCGAACGGCAGTGTCGACATGCCGGCGAAGGTCAGCGTGGAGTTGATCGACGCCATCCCGGAGCGCAGCCGCCGGGCGATGGCCACCGCCCGCCGCCGGCCGAAGACCGAGCCCCCGAGGCCGTACGAGAGGGCGTTGGCGCGGGTGACGGCCTCGTCGGCGTCGCGGACCCGGCTGATGGTCAGCGTGGGGCCGAAGGTCTCCTCGCGGACGGCGGCCGACTCCTCCGGTACGTCCACCAGCACCGTGGGGTGGACGTACGGCGGTTGCACGGCGCTCGGGCCGCCGAGCACGGCGCGCCCGCCGGACGTGATCGCGGCGTCGATGTGCCGGCGGATCACGTCGATCTGCTTGGGCATGGTGATCGGGCCGATGTCGGTGCCCTCCGGCCCGACAGTCAGTCGACCGGCGCGGGTCACCACCTTGTCGACGAAGGCGTCGAAGACGGCGTCGACCGCGTAGACCCGCTCGATGCCGATGCAGGTCTGGCCGGCGTTGGTCATGCCACCCCAGACACACGCCTCGGCGGCCGCGTCCAGGTCGGCGTCGCTGTCCACGATCATGGCGTCCTTGCCGCCGCCCTCGATGAGCACCGGGGTCAGCGTCTCGGCGCAGGCGGCCATCACCTTCCGGGCGGTGGCGGTGGAGCCGGTGAAGGCCAGCTTGTTGACGCCGGAGCGGCACAGCGCCGCGCCCACGTCGCCCAGCCCGTGCACGGCGGTGAAGACCGGCTGCTCGGGCACCACCTCGGCGAAGCTGTCCACCAGCCACTGGCCGACGGCGGGCGTGTACTCGCTCGGCTTGAGCACCACGGCGTTGCCGGCGGCCAGGGCGTACGCGGCGGAGCCGATCGGCGTGAAGACCGGATAGTTCCACGGCCCGATCACGCCGACCACCCCGTACGGCTGGTATTCGAGGTGCCCGGAGAACTCGGCCAGGATGAGCCGGGACCGCACCCGGCGTGGACCGAGCACGCGGCCGGCGTTGCGGGCGGCCCAGTCGATGTGCTCGATCGCGGTGACGATCTCGACGATCGCGTCGGCGACCGGCTTCCCGCCCTCGACGTGCACCAACTCGGCCAACTGCTCGATGCGCTTGGCGAGCAGGGCGCGCCACCGCAGCATCCGCTGGCGGCGGCCGGTGAAGCCGAGACCCGCCCACCATTCGCCGGCGGCGCGAGCGCTGTCGACGGCCTGCCGCACGTCGGCGTCGGTGGCGACCGGGAGGCGACCGGCCTCGGCGCCGGTCGCCGGGCTGGTGGAGACCAACTGGCCCGCGTCGATGACCGGAACGCCCGGGATATGCACTGCCGTCATGGCGGAAGTCTAGACCCGAGGATTACTCACCGGTAGGGTCCCCGATTCGAGACCGGGGGAGCGGCGTCGCACCAACCTGGCCGATCGTTGATCAGTGCAGGTCAGGGCGTTGGTGACGGATGCGGCCCGCCCGAATCGTCGAACGGCAGATGGCCGGGAGGTGACGAGAGGCTGACCGGCCGGTCGGTATTGACGACTACCGTCTGATGGCAAGCTGACGCGCGGAGTGACGGTGCGGGGTGGAGGGCTGACTGTCCATGGAGGAACATCCGGAACTGATGCCGCTGTTGACGGTCGCGGGTGGACCGATGCGCGGCGCGAGCTTTCGTATGCGAGCCGAGATACAGGTGATCGGCCGAGCGCCGAGCGGTCAGGTGGTCATCAACGACCCACACCTGAGCCGTCGCCACGCCGAGGTGTGGTTGGCGCCGGAGGGCCCGTCCCTGCGGGACCTGGGCTCCACCAACGGCACCTGGCTCAACGACCGGCGGATCACCGAGGTGGAACGACTCTCCGACGGTGACGTGATCCGGCTGGGCCGTACCGAACTGCGCCTGTTCGACCCCGGGGTGGCGCTCACCGACCCGGTGGGGCTCAGCTTCGGCCCGTCCCGGCGCGACGTCCGACCGACGCTGCCGCTGCCGCTGGCCGCGCCACCGGGCTCGCGTCGCTGATCGCCTGGCGGCCTGCCACACCGGATGGCTCCGTTGGGTGGCGCTCCGACACCTGGACCGGCGGGGGCGCCCGTGGCACCATGCCGCGGATGGAGACCGAGCAGCGGACCGTGACGGCGAACGGCAACACTCAGGCGGTACGGGTGGCCGGCCCGCCGGACGGCACACCGGTGCTGCTGATCCACGGCAACTGCTCGTCCGCGCTGTTCTGGGAGCCGCTGGTCCGCCGCCTGCCATCGACGCTGCGGGTGGTCGCCCCCGACCTGCGGGGGTACGGCGACTCCGCGACCGCCCCGGTGGACGCCACCCGGGGTCTGCGGGACTTCGCCGACGACGTGGCCGCACTGCTGGACGACCCGACGCTCTTCGCCGCCGACGCGCGACCGGTGGTGGTCGGGCACTCCCTCGGCGGAGGGGTGGCGATGCGCCTGCTGGTCGACCATCCGCACCGGGTGGGGGCGTTGCTGCTCGCCGCGCCGGTCTCCCCGTACGGCTTCGGCGGCACCCGCGACCTGACCGGCACGCCGACCACAGCCGACTTCGCCGGCACCGGCGCCGGCACGGCGAACCCGGACTTCGTCGCCCGCCTCGCGGCCGGTGACCGGAGCACTGACGCGCCGGCCAGCCCGCGCGCCGTGCTGCGAGCCACCTACGTGGCCGATCCCGCCTCGCTGGGCACTGACGAGGAACTGCTACTGGACACAGTGCTCTCCACAGCCACCGGTGACGACAACTACCCGGGCACGGCGGTGCCGTCGGAGAACTGGCCGGGCACCGCGCCGGGGGAGCGCGGGGTGCTCAACGCGTTGGCGCCGACCTGGTTCCGGCTCGCCGACGAGCTGGTGGCCGTCGCCGAGAAACCGCCGGTCACCTGGGTACGCGGAGACGTCGACGTCATCGTCTCGGACACCTCGCTGTTCGACCTGGCGTACCTGGGTTCGCTGGATCTCGTGCCCGGCTGGCCCGGCGCGGACGCCTGCCCACCGCAGCCGATGGTCGGCCAGACCCGGGCGGTGCTCGACCGGTACGCGGCGGCCGGCGGCGCATACCACGAGGTGGTGCTGCCGGGTTGCGGGCACAGTCCGCACCTGGAGCGCCCGGCGGAGTTCGTCGCGGAGTTGTTGGCTCTGACCAGCGTGGCGGCCGGGTAGCGGGTGCCGCTGAGCCGTGGGTGAAATATGCCACGGCGTCTCGACAACTCACCGTCACGTGGCAGACTCGCGCGCATAACCTTAGCGGCCGTTCAGTGGCCGTGCGGAGTCTCTGGGGAGGCCGGTCGTGGCGCGCGAGTTCAGCACCGTTGGTGTGGTGGGGCTGGGCACCATGGGTGCCGGCATCGTCGAGGTCTTCGCCCGCAACGGCATCGACGTGGTGGCAGTGGAAATCTCCGCGCCGGCGCTGGAGCGCGGCCGGGCCACACTGAAGGGCTCCACCGACCGGGCGGTCGCCAAGGGCAAGCTCGCCGAGGCGGACCGCGACGCCCTGCACGAGCGGGTGCACTTCGCGGTCGGGCTGGACGCGCTGCACTCCGTCGACCTGGTGATCGAGGCGGTGCCCGAGCACCTGGACCTCAAGCAGCGGATCTTCGCGGAGCTGGACCGGGTCTGCCGACCGGAGACGATCCTCGCCACCAACACCTCGTCGTTGAGCGTCACCGAGATCTCGGTCGCCACCAGCCGACCCAACCAGGTGATCGGCATCCACTTCTTCAACCCGGCCCCGGTGATGAAGCTGGTCGAGGTGGTTCGCACTGTCGTCACCGCCCCCGAGGTGGTCGCCGACGTGGAGGCGCTCTGCGCCCGGCTCGGCAAGGTCGACGTCACCATCAACGACCGGGCCGGCTTCATCGCCAACGCGCTGCTCTTCGGCTACCTCAACCACGCGGTCGCCATGTTCGAGTCGCACTACGCGACCCGGGAGGACATCGACGCCGCCATGAAGCTCGGCTGCGGCCTGCCGATGGGCCCGCTGGCGTTGATGGACCTCATCGGCCTGGACACCGCGTACGAGATCCTGGACACCATGTACCGGCGCGGCGGGCGGGACCGCCGCCACGCCCCGGTGCCGCTGCTCAAGCAGATGGTGACGGCAGGGCTGCTCGGCCGGAAGTCGGGCCGGGGCTTCTACACCTACGAGCGGCCCGGCTCCCCGGTTGTCGTACCGGATGAGGCGACGCCGCTGGCCACTGACGCCGCGCTCGCCGACGGCGCACGCGCCATCGCGAAGGTCGGCGTGGTCGGCTCCGGAACGATGGCCACCGGGATCATCGAGGTCTTCGCGAAGGCCGGCTACGAGGTCGTCTCGGTGACCCGTGGCATGGAGAAGTCCGCGAAGGTCTGCGAGGCGGTGAAGACCTCGCTGAACAAGGGCGTGGTGCGCGGCAAGCTCGCCGAGGCCGACCGGGACGCCGCCCTGGGCCGGATCAGCTGGTCCGCCACACTCGACCATCTCGCCGACGTCGACCTGGTGGTCGAGGCGGTCGTCGAGGAGTTGAGCGTCAAGAAGGCCCTCTTCGCCAGCCTCGACGAAATCTGCAAGCCGGGTGTGGTGCTTGCCACCACCACCTCGTCGCTGCCGGTGATCGAGGTGGCGATGGCCACCCAGCGACCGGCCGACGTGGTGGGGCTGCACTTCTTCAACCCGGCGCCGGTCATGCCGCTGGTCGAGGTCGTCCGCACCATCCGCACCTCGCCGGAGGCCACCGCCACCGCCCGCGCCGTCTGCGCCGCTCTCGGCAAGACCGGCGTGGTCTGCGGCGACCGGTCCGGCTTCATCGTCAACGCGTTGCTCTTCCCGTACCTGAACGACGCGGTGAAGATGCTGGAGGCCAGCTACTCGACGGCCGACGACATCGACCACGCCATGAAGTTGGGCTGCGGCTACCCGATGGGCCCGTTCGAGCTGCTCGACGTGGTCGGGTTGGACGTCTCCCTGGCCATCCAGCGCGAGCTGTACCTGGAACTGCGTGAGCCGGGCTTCGCGCCCGCGCCGCTGCTGGAGCACCTGGTCACCGCCGGCTACCTGGGCCGCAAGACCCGCCGCGGCTTCCGCGACCACTCGCACCGCTGACCGGTGTCAACAGGGGGCGCCGGTGACGGCGTCTGAGTGGTGTGACCTTCGAGGAATACGTCAGCAGTCGCGGGCCGGCGCTCGTCCGGCTGGCCCGGCTGCTGACCGGTGACGAGCACCGGGCCGAGGACCTCACCCAGGACGTGTTGGCGCGCGCCTACGTGCACTGGCGGAAGATCGCCCGTGCCGACCACCCGGACGTCTACGTACGCCGGATGATGGTCAACGCCAACACCTCCTGGTGGCGCCGCCGATCCAGCAGGGAGTTGGCCACTGCCGAGTTCGCCGACCGGCCGGGGCGCGGCGACCTGGGCGGCGATGCGGCCGACCGGGACGAGGTGTGGCGGCTGATCCTCGGCCTGCCCGACCGGCAGCGCGCGGTGCTCGTGCTGCGCTACTACGAGGACCTCGACGACCTGACCATCGCCCAGATTCTCGGCTGTTCCCCGGTCACCGTCCGCACCCATGCGATGCGGGCGCTCAGCCAGCTGCGGGAGCGCCACGGCGTTCCCACGACGAACGGGAGCCGGCCGTGACCGACCTCGACGAGCGGATCGCACGGGCACTCCGGGAGCAGGCCGACGGGCCGGTGGACACCGACAGCCTGCTGACGGCGGCGGTGAACGGGGGACGGGCCCGTCGGCGGCGGCGACGTGCCGTCATCGGGGCAGCGCTCGGCGTCGCGGTGCTGCTCGGGGCGGGTGTGGCACTGCGTACGCCGTCAGCCGCGCCGCCGCAGCCAGCCGTCACGCCCAGCCCGGTAGTGGTCACGCCGCCCCGGGCACCGGGGGTTCCGGGGGCAGCGGAGCGCCCCGCCCTGATCGGCACGGACCCACGGTTGCTGCACTTCGGGGTCGATCCGGCAGCGGCGATGCCGGTCGCCTGGCGCTCCGCGGGCCAGGTCGAGAGCATGCGACTGGATCTGGGTGGCGGCGTTCAGGCGATGGTGATCGTTGCCGCTGACCCACTGTTGGCCGAGACCGGCGACCCGAGCCAGGTTCGTGACGTCGGCCCCGACAGAGCGGGCGCCGGCACCAGCGACAGGGATCCTGCCTCGCCCGGCCGGGGCGTCGACGCCGCGTCGAGGTACAACGGGGTGGTACGTCAGCTCGACAGGGTCACGAAGGGCTGGGTGCTGCGCTGGCAGCCCGTCCCGGGCCTGTACGTCCGGGTCGCGGCTCTCGGGGAGACCAGCGCCGAGGTCTCCCGGGCGGCGGCGGCGCTCCGGTTCGACGAAGCCCGCCGCTGTGTCGCGCCGGTTCGATTGACCGCCTTGCCCCCGGGTGCCCGGATCAGCGCGTGCGAGGTGGCGGTGCGGCAACTGTTCTGGCCCCGCATCGTGAATGTGGCGGGGACCACGACGCCGACGCAGATGCCCGTTGCGGCTTCGAACGACACCGAAGCGGCGTTGACAGTCGCTCTCCAGGGTGCTGCCACATTGCCGGTGCGGCTCACCTACTCACCCCGCCCATCCTCGCCCGACCGGGCCAAGGCCAACCGCAGGATCGCCGGCAGGCCAGTGTTCGACATGGGCGACTTCTGGCACGTGCTCGGCATCCCGAACACCCTGCTGTCCATGGGGCACGAGAACCGCTGGGAGCGGTCGCCCACGGACGCGGAGGTCAGCACGGTTATCGGCGGGCTCCGGGTCGCCGACGACCGTGGCGAGCCGGCCAGCTGGGAGTGACCGTAACCTTGGTGACTGTGAGCCCCCGTCGCAACCGCCCTCGCCGGGACGAGAACGCCAACCTGGACGCCGACCGGGTCCGGCAGGGCGTCGCCTCGGTGCAGCAGTGGACCGACGGTGCCTGGCAGGTACGCGGCATCGGCGCTGGCGCGTCGGTCAAGACGTACCGCTGCCCCGGTTGTAACCAGGAGATCCCACCTGGGGTGGCCCACCTGGTCGCCTGGCCGGCGGACGGCCTGGGCGACCTGACCGACCGGCGGCACTGGCACAGCGGCTGCTGGCGGGCCCGGGAGCGGCGCGGCCCGGCGGTGCAGCGTGGCCGGGGCTCCCCGCGCTACTGAGCGACCGGGCCCGGTAGCGACCTGGGTCACCCTGTTCGTGCCTGGGCGGGCGGCGGCGGCGACTTCGCGACAGACTTGGGCGGTGAGCACAGCGATCCGCGCGTCGTCGATCCTGCCCGGCCGCCGGGAGGACATCGAGCTGCACACCGCCGACGGTCTGCGGCTGGTCGGTGAGCTGGCCCTGCCGGCCGACCGGCCGCCGGTGGCCACCCTGGTCTGCCTGCACCCGCTGCCGACCCACGGCGGAATGATGGACAGCCACGTGTTCCGCAAGGCGGCCTGGCGGCTGCCCGCGCTGGCCGACCTGGCGGTGCTGCGGTTCAACACCCGGGGCACCAGCAGCGTGCGGGGCACCAGCGAGGGAGCCTTCGACGGCGCGGTGGGCGAGCGGTACGACGTGGCCGCCGCCATCGAGTACGCGGAGTTCGCCGAACTGCCCAACATCTGGCTCGTCGGCTGGTCGTTCGGCACCGACCTGGCCCTGAAGTACGGCTGCGACCCGACGATCGCCGGGGCGATCCTGCTCTCCCCGCCGCTGCGCTTCTCCGCCCCCGAGGACTTGGCCACCTGGGCCAACTCGGGCCGGCCGTTGGTGGCGCTGGTGCCGGAGTTCGACGACTACCTACGCCCCACCGAGGCGCGGGAGCGGTTCGCCGCGGTGCCCCAGGCCGAGGTGGTCGGGGTGCCGGGTGCCAAGCACCTGTGGGTGGGCGACGCGGAGACGGTGCTCGACGAGATCGTCCGACGGGTCAACCCGGCCGTCGAGGTCCCGCTGCCGACGACCTGGGACGGCCCGATGGAGGCCGGTGACGTCAGCGCGTACGCCGACCGGACGGTGGCCGCCTTCGCCGACACCCCCGTCCCCGGCCCGGCTGCCACCAAGGCGGACTGACCCGCCCGTCCGCGGCCCGGCCGCCGGTCGGGCGGGCCGACGCTCAGCGGCGCTCCTGGCGGGGCAGCACCACCTCGCGCAGGATCAGTTGCAACGCGGCCACAGTGGGGATGGCGATCAGCGCGCCCACCACACCCAGCAGCGCCACCCCGAGCAGCGCGGCCAGCAGGGCTGCCACCTCGTTGACCTCCACCGAACGCCGCATCACCTTCGGGTAGATGAGGTAGTTCTCCACCTGCTGGTAGATCAGGAAGAAGACCGCGCAGGCGATGCCGGTGGGCAGGTCGGCGGCGAAACCGACCAGGCTCACGATCACCGCGCCCAGGGTGGCGCCGATCTGCGGGATCAGGTCGGTCACCGCGACCACCACTGCCAGCGCGAACGGGTACGGCAGGTCGACGATCAACGCGAAGACGAAGGTGGTCGCGCCGGCCAGCACCGCGATGCTCAGCGCGCCGACCATGTACGAGCCCACCTTGGCCAGGATCTCGTCGCCGATCAGCTGCACCCGCTGCCGCCGCGACCGGGGCACCAACGAGTAGCCCAGCGAACGCAGCTTGTCGAAGTACGCCAGGAAGTAGATGGTCAGCACCAGCACGGTCAGCGTCCGGAACACCGTGCCGAAGATCAGTTGTGCGCCGCCCAGCACCCCGCCGAGCGCCCGTCCGACCGTCTCCGCGTTGGCCGCGCCCTGCACCCGCTCCACCACGTCGTACCGCTCGACCAGGTCATTGACCGTCGGGTTGCGGCGCAACTCGTCGAGCAGGCTCGGGATCTGGTCGATGAACTGCCCCGACTGGGTGACGATCGGCGGGACCAACGCCACCACGCCGCCGCAGAGCAGCAGCACCACAGTCAGGGCGACCCCTGCCACCGCCAAGCCGTGCGGTACACCCCAGCGGCCCAGTCGGACCACCGCCGGGTTGAGGCCGACCGCGAGGAAGAGCGCGATCACCACCAGCACGAGGATGCCGCCGGCATTGCGAATCCCCAGATAGAGGGTGTACGCCAGCAGCACGCCCAGCGCACCGGTGAAGCCGATCAGGAAGCTGCTGCGGCGCAGTGGCCGCCCCGGTGTGCCGAACTTCCCGGACGGGACCGCCGGCGGCTCGTCCGGGTCGACCCCCGGGACGGGGACCGGCACCGGGGGTGGCGTCTCCGCTGGCTGTGGGGTTACCGCTGGCTGTGGGGTTTCCCCTGGCTGTGGGGTTTCCCCTGGCGGGGGACTGGGGGTCACGTCCGGCTCGTCGCCGGACGGCTTGTGCTGTGGCACCAGGGACCTCCCGGCTCAGGCCGTCGGATGACGGGCGACGGCCACGAACGCCCGCCACGCGGCGGGCGCGAACACCAGCACCGGGCCAGCCGGGTCCTTGCTGTCCCGCACCCCCACGACCCCGGGCAGATCGTCCGCCACCTCGACACACTCTCCGTTGCCGCTACGGCTGGACGTGCGCCAGAGCGCGCCGGTCAGGTCCATGAGGTCACAACTTCCTTCATCAGCGCGATCGACTGGCGGCGAGACAACGCAGCGTTTCTGATCATCTCCCAGCGCGCCAGCAGCGTAGCCACCTCATGGTCGCCATCGACCACGAGACAGTCAATCTGATGCTCCATGTGCCCCACCCAACCACCGTCGGCGCCTCGGGCCAGATTGAACGGTCCGGAAAGGCCGACGTGCAGTCCGATGTCGGCCGGAACGCTGCCGCATCCGTGCAGATCTTGGACAGTTTCCGTTAGGCCGTGACGGAAACTGTCCAAGATCTGGTGGTGGGGCGACGCTCAAGGGCGAAAGCTGTCCGGATGCTGCCCGCCGACGACGCCGACGCACTCGACTGGCTCGCCTTCGAGCAGGCGGGCGTGCTGACGACCGCGCAGGTCGCCGGGTTGCTCAGCGAGGGGCGGGTGCGGGGCCGGATTCGCTCCGGTCGGTGGCGGTCGGTCTGCCGCGGGATCCTGCTGGCCGGCAACGGTCGGCTCACCCGCGACCAACAACTCTGGGTGGCGGTGCTGGCGGCCGGGCCGGGGGCGGTGCTCGCCGGGGTGTCCGCCGCTGCCGAAGCCGGGGTACGAGGACTGCGACGCGAGCCGCTGCACGTGCTGGTGCCGGCAGCCCGTCGTGCCGCGCGGGCCACCCTGCGTCGACTTCCGATCGACATGCCCGCGGTCCTGGTCCACCGCACGACGGTCCTCCCCGAGGCCCATCTCCAACGTGCCCGCCCACCGCGTACCACCACGGCGCGCGCCCTGGTGGACGCGGCGGGCTGGGCGGCCGGTGTGGACGAGGCGCAGTCGGTGCTGGCCGCCGGTTGCCAGCAACGCAGGGTGCTGCCCGAGGAGTTGCAGGCGGTGCTCGACGTTCTCCCTCGGGCTCCCCGTCGACGGCTGATCGGGCAGACCGTCGGCGACATCGCGGGCGGCGCGCAGGCGCTCTCGGAGATCGACTTCCTGCGGCTGTGCCGCAGGCACCGGCTGCCCGCCCCGGACCTGCAGGAACACCGGGTCGACGCGGCCGGCCGGAACCGCTGGCTGGACGCGTACTGGCGGGAGTGGCGGGTGCAGGTGGAGATCGATGGCGCGCACCACATGGACGCCAAGCAGTGGGCGGCCGACATGCGTCGGCAGAACGACGTCTGGACCAGCGGCGACCGGATTCTGCGCTTTCCGGCCTGGCTGGTCCGCGCCCGCCCGGACGAGGTCGCCGACACCGTCCGCCGCGCCCTCATCGCGGCCGGCTGGACCCCCACCGCGCCCGTACGCCACTCGACGCAGAAATGAATCTTGGACACTTTCCGTCAGCCGCTGACGGAAAGTGTCCAAGATTTCGAAGCTTCGACGGGCGGGGTGCCCGTCACTCCTTCTCGATGGTGACCTTGCTGGGCTTGGCGCTGCGCTCGTCGGTGGTCGGCTTGGTGGGTCGCTTGCCGTTCTCACCGGTGCTAGTGATCTTGGTGGGCTTGGCGCCCCGGCCGCCCTCGCCCGGAACGGCGGCCACTGTCGGCTCCCCGTCCACCCCGGCGCTCGCCAACCCACCGTCCACTGTGGTCATCGGCTCGGCCACCGGCCGCGTCGTGGACTGCCCGGACTCGTCCGCACCGGCGTTCACCGGCTGCCTGGTGTCGGCGGGCTCAGTCTTCAGCCCGGTGCCCGTACCCGACCCGGAGGCCGCGCCGGCGGCAACGCTCACGCCGTCGTCGCCACCACCGGGCACGCCCTCGCTCGCGCTGGCGTCGCCGGCCGGCGCGGTCGGGCCGTCGATCGGACCGGCGACACTCTGCAACCGCAGCTCGGACATCTGACGCTGGAACTCGTCGGACTCCTGCCGCGCCTTCCAGGTCTCCTGCCGCAGATCCGCCAACTGCTGCTGGGCCTGGGCGATCTCCAACATCACCTGGGCCAACTGCTGACGGCCCGCCGCCGACTCCTGCTGGGTCGCCGCCAGGTGCTGCTGGGTTGTGGCCAGGTGCTGCTGCGTGGTGGCCGCGTACTCCTCGAACTGCCGCCGGGACGCCGCGACATGCTCGTCGGCCTTGCGGCGCTTGTCGCTGGCCTCGGCCTCGGCCTGGCTCAGCAGCTCGGCGGCCTCCGCCTCGGAACGCTGGCGCAGCCCCGCCGCATCCTGCTCGGCCGCCTGACGGACGCCGGCCGCGCCCTGCTCGATCTCGTTCTTGCGAGCCGTGTACTCGGTCTCCAGCTCGTTCTTCCGAGTGGAGTATTCGGTTTCCAGCTCGTCCCGACGGGTGGTGAACCCGCTCTCCAGCTCCTGCTGACGGCTGGCGAGCCCGGCCTCCAACTCCTGCTGGCGCGCCGCGTGTTGCTTGTCCAACTCGTCGCGGCGCTTGGCGAACTCCTGCTCGGCCGCGGACCGCCGCTGCGCCAACTCCCGGTCGGCCGCCTCCCGACGGGAGTTGACCTCCTGCTCCACACCGGCCCGCCACGCGCCCAGCTCCTGCTGGGTCTGCGCCCGGGTGTGCTGCACGTACGCCTCGGTCTCGGTGCGCATGCGCTGCACGTACGCCTCGGTCTCGGCCCGGCTGCGCTTCGCCGACTCGGTGGCCTGCGTCGTCAGCCGCTCGGCCTCCTGCTGCGCCTTGGCGCGGGTGGCCCGACCGGCCATCGACGCGTCGTCGATGATCTGCTTGGCCTCCTGCTGCGCCTTGGCATGGGTGGCCCGCCCGGCTTCGGTCGCGGTGTCGGTGAGCCGCTTGGCCTCCTGGAGTGCCTTGGCATGCACCTCCTTGGCGGCATCGCGCAGATCGCTGGCCTCCTGCCGGGCGTTGGCCAGCGTCTCGCGGGCCGTCTCGCGCAGCTTGGTGGCCTCCTGCTGGGCCCGGGTGTGGATCTCCTTGGCGGAATCCCGCAGCTGGGTGGCCTCCTGCTGGGCCTTCGCCAGAGCGTCCTGTGCGGCCTTGCGCAACTGCGCCGACTCGTCCTTGGCCGACCGCAGGGCCGCGTCCGCCTCGGCCCGCTGTGCGGCGCTGTGCCGCTCCTCCTCCGCACGTCGGGCGGCGAGGGCGATCTCGAAGTCCTTCAGAGCCCGCGCGGCCTGCTCGCGGGCCTCCTCGATGATGTGCTCGGCCGCGGCACGACGGGCCTCGATCTCCCCGTTCGCGTCGCCGAGGATCTGCTCCGCCTGCTCCTCGGCGAGAGTGAGGATCGACTCGACCCGCGGGCCGAGGTGCCGGAAGGACGCCCGGTCGACCACGTTCATCTGCTTGCGCACCTGGGTCAGGTCGCGCTGGAGAACCTCGACCTGGCCGGCGAGCTTGTGGATCTGTGTATACGCCTGTTCCCGTTCGGAGGCGAGGGTCGCGATCTCGTGCTCAGCACGTGCGACATAACGGTCGACCTGTTTCTTCTCGTACCCCCGCAGAGCGGACTCGAAGCTGGGCTCCGTCGTCACGTCCCCGCCGAGAGCGAACAGTTCCTCGCCGTGCGACATGCCCCCATCCTCACACGCAACGGGCCCTGCTGGGGCGATACGGACGGGCCTTGTGGGAGCTACTTCACTCCGTTGCGGTCAACGAATACCAGGGGTTAGGAAACGCATACGGCGCGAGGTGGCACCGGTTACCCGGTGTCACCTCGCGCCGTCGATGCCCCTACCTGACGCCTCGCGTCAGCCGGCGGTCTCCGCGGGCACCCGCTCCTGACCACCATCGGTCTTCTTTGCTGCTTCCGGCTTGGCAGCCGGAGCGGCCTGCGCCGGCATTCCCGGGACGATGCCGGCGAGGCCGGAGAGCATCTGACCCAGCTGCGACGTGACAGCGTCCTTCTGTCGGGTGAGGTCCTCGACCTCGCGGCGGGCGGCCTGCGTGGTCAGCTCCGCCTCGGTGCGAGCCTCGGTGAGCAGGCGCTGCGACTCGGCCTTCGCCTCGTTGAGGGTCTTCTCCGAGTGGGCCTTGGCCTTGTCGACCGTCTCGGCGGCGTTGCGCTCCGACTCGACCCGCCGCGCCTCGGCGCGCTGCTCGATCTCCTTGGCCCGCTCCTGCGCGGCCCGCGCACGCTGCTCGGCCTCGCTGACCATCTTCTGCGTCTGCGCGACCTGGGCGGCGTGCCGCTCGGACTCCTCGCGCTCGGCCTTCTCCCGCCGCTCGGCCAGCTGGAGCTCCAGGGCCTGCAGGTCCTTGTCGCGCTTGTCCCGCGCGTCGGTGAGCAGCTTGGTCGCCTCGGCGCGCTTCTCCTCAGCCTCGCGGGCGGCCTTCGCCCGCTGCTGGGTGATCTCCCGCTCGGCGGTGGCCCGCAGGGTGGCGACCTCCCGCTCGACTGTCGACTTCAGCTCGGCCACCTCGTGCGCGGTGACCGTACGTAGCTGCTTGGTCTCCCGGTCGGCGTCGGCGCGCAGCGTGTCGGCCTCGCGGCGAGCCTGCACCCGGACCTCGGCGGCTTCGCGCTCGGCGGCCGTACGCAGGTTGCCCGCCTCGCGCTCGGCGCTCGCCTTCATGGCGGCGGCCTCGGCGCGGGCCTTGTCGGTGATCTCGCGAGCCTCGAGGCGGGCGGCGGAGAGGATGCCCTCCGACTCGCGCTTGGCCTCGTTGCGGTGGTCGTTGGCCTGCTCCTCGGCGAGCCGGAGGATCTGCTCGACGCGCGTGCCCAGCCCGGAGAGGGTGGGCCGGCTGTTCTCTTCGAGCTGCTTGTTCGTGTCGGTGAGCTTCTGCTCCAGCGCACTCATGCGCTGCTCGGCCTGGCGGAGCCGACGCTGGGCGTCGTTCATCCGCTGCTCGGCCTCGGCACGGGCCTGCTCGGACTGGGTCAGCGCGGCGGTCATCCGGCCGAGGAAGTCGTCGACCTGATGGGTGTTGTATCCGCGCAGGCCAACGGTGAAATCTGGCTGCGAGTTCGCGTTATCGAAGAACGCGAGAGGGGAGGACTGCTGCTGGGGCATTGGGACATACTGGCAGACGCCCCAGGGTGCTTCGCAAGAGCGGTGCGAAGCTTTCGTGCCCTCTTTACATGGTCAACTCCCGCGATCGGCGAGGTTGGACCAATCGGCGATCTTGGCAGGTCCTGGCGGGTCGGACGCCACGCAGCGTGACGCGGAAAAGGGCCCCGGGGTTACCCCGAGGCCCTTTGTTCGATCCGGGTGGCTTATCCGCTAATGGGGGCGGAAGAACAATGAGCGATCAGCGCAATGGTCATCCAGCGTTCCACCGTCCGGCCGGGACCCGCCTCGGCGCTCCGGATGCCGGTCGACGACCCCGGGCCGGCGGTGCCGGTCAGTCACCCCGGGCCGGCGGTGCCGGTCAGTGACCCCGGAACCGGTTGATCGCGTCCTCGTGCCGGGCCCGCAACTCCCCGTCACGTACGCCCAGTCCGTCGGTGGGCGCGAGGCAGCGCACGCCGACCTTGCCCTGGTGGGCGTTGCGGTGCACCTCGTACGCGGCCTGGCCGGTCTGCTCCAGCGGGTAGGTGCGGGACACCGTCGGGTGCACCTTGCCGAGCGCGACCAGGCGGTTGGCCTGCCACGCCTCGTGGTAGTTGGCGAAGTGGCTGCCCACGATCCGCTTGAGGTGCATCCACAGGTAGCGGTTGTCGTACTGGTGCAGGAAGCCGCTCGTGGAGGCGCAGGTGACGATGGTCCCACCGCGCCGGGCCACGTAGACGCTGGCGCCGAACGTCTCCCGGCCCGGGTGCTCGAACACGATGTCCGGGTCCTCGCCGCTGGTCAGCTCGCGAATCCGTTCGCCGAAGCGCCGCCACTCGTCCGGGTCCTGGGTCTCCTCGTCCTTCCAGAAGCGGAAGCCCTCCGCGGCCCGGTCGATGACCAGCTCCGCGCCCATCCGGCGGCACAGTTCGGCCTTCTCCGGCGAGGACACCACGCAGACCGGAATCGCGCCGCCGTTGAGTGCCATCTGGGTGGCGTACCCACCGAGGCCGCCGGAGGCGCCCCAGATCAGCACGACGTCGCCCTGCTTCATGTTGGCGCCGTGGTGCGAGACGAGCTGCCGGTACGCGGTGGAGTTGACCAGCCCGGGACTGGCCGCCTCCTCCCAGCTCAGGTGCCGTGGCTTGGGCATCAGCTGGTTGGCCTTGACCACCGCCAGCTCGGCCAGCCCGCCGAAGTTGGTCTCGAAGCCCCAGATCCGCTGTTGCGGGTCGAGCATCGTGTCGTCGTGCCCGGCCGCGTCCTCCAACTCGACGGAGAGGCAGTGCGCGACAACCTCGTCGCCGGGGGCCCAGCGGGTCACCCCGGGGCCGGTGCGCAGCACCACGCCGGCCGCGTCCGAGCCGACCACGTGGTACGGCAGGTCGTGCCGGCGGGTCAGCTCGGAGACCCGGCCGTAGCGCTCCAGGAACTTGAAGGTGGGCAGCGGCTCGAAGATGCTGGTCCACACCGTGTTGTAGTTGATCGCGCTGGCCATCACCGCGATCAGCGCCTCGCCCGGCGCCAGCTCCGGCGTCGGCACCTCCTGCACGTGCAGGGCCTTGCGTGGGTCCTTGTCCCGGGTGGCCATGCCGTCGAACATCCGGGCTTCCTCGGCGCGGACCACCACGCCCCGGTAGCTCTCCGGTACGGGCAGCCCGGCGAGGCCGGCGAGTTCGCGGTCCGGATCGTTCGATTCCTCCGCCGCCATGATCGCTTCGAGGATGTCCTGCACGGTGACCTCCGGTTCATCCGCACCCGCACGGGCCCGGGTGCTGCCATCGTCGGCGCCGGTGGGGCACGACCGCCATGTCGGCATTCGACACATCCGGCACCGGTCGCGCTCCTGTGGGGCCGGACGTTACTGAACGGTAGCTAGGCCGGGAAGTCCTCTGTGAAAAACTGCATCCGCCGATGCGTGAAGGTGTCCAACCAGCCCGCCAACCGCGCACTGACGTGCGCGCACCAGGGCCCCGACGGCCACCACCCCCTGGTTGATCAAGAGCTTTCGGTCACCTGCGGGGCGCGGGATGACGCAAACCTCGTGATCAACCAGGGGGTGGATGGGCGGGGCAGGGGTGGGGTCAGTGGGGGGTGGGGGCGGGTTGGACCAGTTCGACGAGGACGCCACCGGCGTCCTTGGGGTGGACGAAGTTGATCCGGCTGTCCGCGGTGCCACGCCTCGGAGCGTCGTAGAGAAGGCGCATGCCGCGCTCGCGTAGCGCCGCGCAGGCCGCGTCGATGTCCACCACCGTGTACGCGACCTGCTGCACGCCCGGCCCGTTGCGGTCCAGGAACTTCGCGATCGTCGACTCCGGGGTGAGCGGGGCGAGCAACTGCACGCAGCCACCCTCGGTGGTCGGCCCGACGGCCAGCATCGCTTCCCGGACGCCCTGCTCGGTGTTGGTCTCCACGTGAACGCAGCGCATCCCGAACGTCCGCTGGTAGAAGTCGATCGCGGCGTCCAGGTCGGCCACGGCGATCCCGACGTGGTCAATCTTGCGAAGTCCGATGTCTGTGACGTAGTCCGCACCGGGCTCGACGGGGGAGTTCTCTGCCATGGCGCTAGTCTGGCCGAACAATCGTTAAGGCGTACAGCTCGGCACCCCCTTCGGAGGCAGGCATGGCTTCGGTGATCGTCAGCGGCGCGCGGACCCCGATGGGCCGGCTGCTGGGCAACCTCAAGGACCTCCCGGCCACGAAGCTCGGCGGAATCGCCATCAAGGCGGCGCTGGAGCGTGCCGGCGTCAGCCCGGACCAGGTCCAGTACGTGATCATGGGCCAGGTGTTGCAGGCCGGCACCGGTCAGATCCCGGCTCGGCAGGCGGCGGTCGAGGCCGGCGTGCCGATGTCGGTGCCGGCGCTGACCATCAACAAGGTCTGCCTCTCCGGCCTGGACGCGATCGCCCTGGCCGACCAGCTGATCCGCGCCGGCGAGTTCGACATCGTGGTCGCCGGCGGCATGGAGTCGATGACCAACGCCCCGCACCTGCTGATGGGCCAGCGCACCGGCTACAAGTACGGCGACGTGGTGGTCAAGGACCACATGGCACACGACGGGCTCAGCGACGCCTGGGACTGCTGCTCGATGGGCGAGTCGACCGAGCGGCTCGGTGCCAAGCACGGCATCTCCCGCGAGGAGCAGGACGCCTTCGCCGCCGCCAGCCACCAGCGGGCTGCCGCCGCGCAGAAGAACGGCCACTTCGCCGACGAGATCGCCCCGGTGGTCATCCCGCAGCGCAAGGGTGACCCGCTGGTGATCACCGAGGACGAGGGCATCCGTCCGGACACCACAGTCGAGTCACTGGCCAAGCTGCGCCCCGCCTTCGCCAAGGACGGCACCATCACCGCCGGCAGCTCGTCGCCGATCTCCGACGGCGCCGCCGCGGTGCTCGTGATGAGCAAGGCCAAGGCGAAGGAGCTGGGGCTGACCTGGCTGGCCGAGATCGGTGCGCACGGCAACGTGGCGGGCCCGGACAACTCCCTGCACTCGCAGCCGTCCAACGCGATCAACCACGCCCTGAAGAAGGGTGGCCTGAGCGTCGCGGACCTGGACCTCATCGAGATCAACGAGGCGTTCGCGCAGGTCGGCGTCCAGTCCACCCGGGACCTCGGGATCAGCCCGGAGAAGGTCAACGTAAACGGCGGCGCGATCGCGCTGGGGCACCCGATCGGCATGTCCGGCGCGCGTCTCGTCCTCACCCTCGCCCTGGAGCTGAAGCGGCGCGGCGGTGGCACCGGTGCGGCCGCGCTGTGTGGCGGCGGCGGCCAGGGCGACGCGCTGATCATCCACGTGCCGGGCAAGGCCGAGACCAGCCAGTGAGCGCGAGGAGTGAGCCGGTCTTGCGAGCCCCGCGGTCGCGAACGGGGATGGCGCAGTGAGCGAGACTGAGCACGTCCCGGCAGCGGGCACCACGTCGGTGCGCCGCAGCCGGGACGTACCGCTGCTTGTCGAGCGGGCCCGCACCGGCGACCCCCGGGCGGTGGCTCGCCTGATCACGTTGGTGGAGAACGGTGACGCGCTGTTGCCGGAGATCGCCGCGGCGCTGGCGCCGTACGCCGGGCAGGCCCAGGTGGTCGGGCTGACCGGTTCACCCGGGGTGGGTAAGTCGACCACCACGAACGAGCTGGTCCGCGCGCTGCGGGCGCGCGGGCACCGGGTGGGTGTGCTGGCTGTCGACCCGTCCAGCCCGTTCACCGGCGGAGCGATCCTCGGTGACCGGGTGCGGATGCAGGACCACGCCACCGATCCGGGCGTCTACATCCGGTCGATGTCCAGCCGGGGCCACCTCGGCGGGCTGGCCGCGGCGACGCCGCAGGCGGTCCGGGTGCTGGAGGGCGCCGGCTGTGACGTGGTGCTGGTGGAGACGGTCGGCGTCGGGCAGGCCGAGGTGGAGGTCGCCTCGCTCGCCGACACGACGCTGGTGCTGCTCGCACCCGGGATGGGCGACGCGATCCAGGCGGTCAAGGCCGGCATCCTGGAGATCGCTGACGTGTTCGTGGTCAACAAGGCGGACCGGGACGGCGTCGACGCCACAGTCCGTGACATCCAGGGCATGATCGCGCTCGGTGAGCGCGGGCCGGGGCAGTGGCGGCCCCAGGTGGTCCGGTCGGTCGCCGCGCGGGGCGAGGGCATCGACGACATCGCCGCCGCCATCGACAAGCACCGGGGCTGGCTGGTCGAGCACGGCGAGCTGCGCCGCCGCCAGGAGGCGCGGGCCGCCGCCGAGATCGAGGCGATCGCGCTCGGTACCCTCCGCTCCCGGATCGGCTCACTGCGCGACGGTACGGAGTTGGCCACGCTCGCCACCAAGGTTGCCGAGGGCGCTACCGATCCATACACGGCGGCGGACGAGTTGCTCGCCCAGCTCGCGCGCTGACCCGGCGACCCGCCGGCCGGCGTGTCCACCTGGACGAACCCGATCGGCACTGTCCGGTGCGGACCGACGCCGTCGCTCGTGCGCGCCGCACGCCCACAAGCGAAGGTCGCTCTGGTTTTAGTAGGCTCGCCGCGCGTGGCCGCAAGCGGGGCTTCCGCGAAGCGGGCTGACGAGCGGGTCGGTCCACAGTGCACGGGACCAGGGGAGATGTGATCATGACGGACGCGGTGGAGAACGCCGGCGCAGTGCAGCCCGCCACGGGCGCGGCCCGGGGTGTCACGTCGGTTTCCGACGAGGTCGTGGAGAAGATCGCCGGTGCGGCCGCTCGTGCCGTGCCCGGTGTCGCCGACCTCGGCGGCGATATCTCCCGTTTCTTCAACAGCGTGCTGGACAAGATCGGCCTGGACGAGGTGGGCGACGCTCGGCGGGGCGTGTCGGCCGACGTGAAGGGCAGCTCGGCCGTCATCAACGTGGTCCTGGTGATCGACGCCGGGCACGTCGTGGCCGATGTGACCGAGGCGGTGCGGGCCGCGGTGATCGAAGCGGTGGAGAAGTACGGCCTGACTGTCACCCAGGTCAACGTCACTGTGGACGACATCGAGCTGAACCAGCCGGGCGCGGCAGCCGGAGCCTGAGACGTAGCTGCCCAACAGCCTGACGGTTGACTCGGTGGTGTGAGGAGCAGGAGCGACTGTGGACCTGGAAGCAACGCAGGAGCTGAGCAGGGCGTCGGTGCCGGCCGGCGGGACGACGCAGGTCGCCGACGAGGTGATCGAGAAGATCGCCGTCGCGGCGGCCCGCGCGGTGCCCGGTGTGGCCGACTTGGGTGGAGACGTCGCCCGGTTCTTCAACGCGGTTCTCGACCGGGTCGGGCTGGACCAGGTGGGTGACGCCCGTCGGGGTTGTTCGGCCCACGTGACCGGGGACGCGGCCGTGGTCAACCTGGTGTTGGTGATCGAGGCCGGTCGACAGGTGGCAGAGGTCAGCGGTCAGGTGCGCGCTCGAGTGACCGAGGCGGTCGAGGCGTTCGGAATGCGGGTCGATGAGGTCAACATCCGGGTCGACGACCTGGCGATCAGCGAAACCCCCACCGTGCCCCCCGCCTGACCGGTGCGTTGCGCGATCTGACCCAGTTCCCCCGTCGATCATGCAGTCGTGGTGGCCATTTTGGCCCCGGTTGCGGGATTTGTGCACCACCACAACTCCATGATCGATGCGGGCGCTCGCCGTTACTCGTCGGTACGGGCTGACTTAGCGATCGTTCAGGTAGGGGCCTTACACTCGACGTGCAGTCGAGGACCCGAGGAGGAGCCCTGCTCATGGACGCCGACGAGATCGACGCCGGACGGGCGCGCTGGCAGGCCCGGTACGACGCCGCGCGCAAGCGGGACGCGGACTTCACCACGCTCTCCGGGATGCCGGTGGAGCCGGTGTACGGGCCACCGGAGGGCGCCACCTATCCGGGCTTCGAAAGGATTGGTTGGCCGGGCGAGTACCCGTACACCCGGGGTTTGTATCCGACCGGCTACCGGGGTCGGACCTGGACGATCCGGCAGTTCGCCGGCTTCGGCAACGCCCAGCAGACCAACGAGCGCTACAAGATGATCCTCGGCGCCGGCGGCGGCGGGCTCTCGGTTGCGTTCGACATGCCGACGCTGATGGGTCGCGACTCGGACGACCCGCAGGCGCTCGGCGAGGTCGGCCACTGCGGCGTTGCCATCGACACCGCCACCGACATGCAGGCGCTCTTCGACGGCATCGACCTGGCCGGCGTGACCACCTCGATGACCATCTCCGGTCCGGCCGTGCCGGTGTTCTGCATGTACCTGGTCGCCGCCGAGCGGCAGGGCGCCGACCTGTCCAAGCTGGACGGCACCCTGCAGACCGACATCTTCAAGGAGTACATCGCGCAGAAGGAGTGGCTCTTCGACCCGGAGCCGCACCTGCGCCTGATCGGCGACCTGATGGAGTACTGCGCCCGGGAGATCCCGCGCTACAAGCCGCTGTCGGTCTCCGGCTACCACATTCGTGAGGCCGGCTCGACCGCTGCGCAGGAGCTGGCGTACACCCTGGCGGACGGCTTCGGCTACGTCGAGCTGGGTCTCTCGCGTGGGCTCGACGTGAACGTCTTCGCGCCGGGGCTGAGCTTCTTCTTCGACTCGCACCTCGACTTCTTCGAGGAGATCGCCAAGTTCCGTGCCGCCCGCCGGATCTGGGCCCGCTGGCTGCGTGACGTCTACGGCGCGACCAGCGAGAAGGCCCTGTGGCTGCGGTTCCACACGCAGACCGCCGGTGTGTCGCTGACAGCGCAGCAGCCGGTAAACAACGTCGTACGCACCGCCGTCGAGGCTCTCGCGGCGGTGCTCGGCGGCACGAACTCACTGCACACCAACGCACTGGACGAGACCCTGGCGCTGCCCACCGACGAGTCGGCCGAGATCGCCCTGCGTACCCAGCAGGTGTTGATGGAGGAGACCGGTGTGGTCAACGTGGCCGACCCGCTCGGCGGCTCCTGGTACGTGGAGGCGTTGACCGACAAGATCGAGGCCGAGGCGGAGGAGATCTTCGCCCGGATCCGGCAGCTCGGCGGGGACGGGCCACACCAGATCGGCCCGATGACCTCGGGCATCCTGCGCGGCATCGAGGACGGCTGGTTCACCGGGCACATCGCCGAGTCGGCCTTCGTCTACCAGCAGGCCCTCGAGAAGGGCGACAAGAAGATCGTCGGGGTCAACTGCCACACCGGCACTGTCGCCAAGGAGCTGGAGATCCTGCGCATCTCACACGAGGTGGAGCTGGAGCAGCGTCGGGTGCTCGCCGAGCGCAAGACCGCGCGGGACGAGTCGGCCGTCCGCGCGGCGGTGACCCGGATGATCGAGGCGAGCCGCACCGACGAGAACATGATCCCCGCCATGCTCGACGCGGTCCGCGCCGAGGCGACCCTGGGCGAGATCTGCGACGCCCTGCGGGCCGAGTGGGGCACCTACCGCGAACCAGCCCGCTTCTAACCCTGCCCCCAACCCCCCCACCCCGTCGATCTTGCAGTTTCGGTGCTGGCATAAGGCATAAATGTGGCGTACCGGCGACAGAATGTGCAAGATCGCGGGGGGTGGGGGCGGGGCGTGAGAGTTGCAACGTCGGGGTTGCGGGTGAGCTGAGATCGGGGGCTCACGTGCGAGACTAGGTAACCATGAGCGACCCACGGATCACCTCGTCGATCTTCACCCGCGGCGCGGTCGACCTCAGCACGCTGCGTGGCCCCGCACCAGCAAGTACCCGCCCCGGCACGCCCCCGCAGGGCGGCCCGTCCAACGGCGCCCCCGGCGCGCCCACCGCCGGCGGTGACACCGCCATCGTGGACGTCACCGAGGCGACAATTCAGTCCGACGTGCTCGAACGCTCGATGGCCACGCCCGTCGTCGTGTTCTTCGGTGCGGCCGGCTTCCCGGAGAGCGACGAGTTCGCCCCGGTCCTGGAGCGGCTGAACGCCGAGGGCGGCGGCACCTGGGTGCTGGCCCGGGTCGACGTGCAGGAAAATCCCCGAATCGCCCAGATGTTCCGCGTGCAGGGCATCCCCATGGTCTACGCGGTCGTCGGCGGCCAGCCGGTCGACGCCTTCTCCGGAGTGGTTCCCGAGGCTCAGCTGCGGCAGTGGATCCAGGCCGTGCTCAAGGCCGGTGGCGTGAGCGTCGCCGAGCCGGAGGACCCCCGGCTCGACGAGGCGGACGACGCGCTGATGAGCGGCGACCTGGACGCCGCCGAACAGGCGTACCGGAAGATCCTCGCCGACGCCCCGGCGGACGCCGCGGCCACGGCGGGGCTGGCCCAGGTCGGGGTGGCCCGCCGGGTGGCCGGCGCCGACCCGTCCACCGCGCTGGCCGCCGCCGAGAGCGCCCCCGACGACGTCGCCGCCCAGCTGTTGGCCGCCGACATCGAGGTGCTCAGCGGCCTGGCCGAGCAGGCGTACGCGCGGCTTGTCGGTCTGGTCCGGCGCACCGCCGGTGAGGACCGTGAGACGGTCCGCCAGCACCTCGTCTCGCTCTTCTCCATTGCCGGCCCGGACGATCCGGCGGTCGCCTCGGCGCGTCGGGCCCTGGCCAGCGCCCTGTTCTGAGTTCGTAGCACGCCAGCGCGGGCCGGCGTTCCGGCCGGCCCGCCCGACCACCGAGGACGGGAGCTCACGATGCGCCGGATCGCCGTCCTCGACGCGCCGACAAATCTCGGTCTACGGCCGCCGACGTCAACGTCGGTCCCGGGTTGCGCCAAGGCGCCCGGGGCGCTGCGCGACCACGACCTGCTGGCCCGGCTCCGCGCCCGCGACGCCGGCTGCGTCACCCCCGCCCGGTACGACCCGGGCGACTGGCGACCCGGCGACGGGGTGTGCCACGCCCGGGAGATCGCCGACTACTCGTTGGCCCTCGCCGAACGCATCGGCTCGATCATCGACCGGGGCGAGTTCCCGGTGGTGCTCGGCGGCGACTGCTCAGTGCTCCTCGGCTCGGCCCTGGCCATGCACCGCCTCGGCGAGGCCGTCGGAGGGCGGATCGGGCTGGTCTTCGTCGACGGGCACTCCGACTTCCGGCACCCCGGCAACGCCTCCTACGTCGGCGCTGCCGCCGGTGAGGACCTGGCCCTGGTCACCGGTCGAGGGCAGGCCGACCTGGCCGCGCTGGAGGGCCGCCGGCCCTACTTCCGCGACATCGACGTGGTGGTGCTCGGCATCCGTGCCCAGGACGAGTACCGGCTCGACCTTCAGGCCGCCGGGATCACCACCCGACCGGTGCCGGCCCTGCGCGCCGAGGGCGCCGCCCGGACGGCCCAGTGGGCGCACGAGCAACTCGCCGACTGCGCGGGCTACTGGGTGCACATCGACGTGGACGTGCTCGACCCGGCGGTGATGCCCGCCGTGGACGCCCCCGACCCGGGTGGAATCGCCTTCGCCGAGCTGGAGATCCTGCTCGCCGGCCTGGTCGACACCCCGCACTGCCTCGGCGTGGAGCTGACCGTCTTCGACCCCGACTACGACCCGGACGGCTCGTACGCGGCCGAGATCGTCAACACAGTGGTCGCCGGTCTGGCACCGGTGACCGCCCCGGAAGCGGTGCCGCCCCGACTGCTGTCGGCCCGGCCCACGCCCTCCCCGCGACGCGGCAACGGCCGGGCCGCGACCGCCACCGAGCGTCCCGACCGTGCCGAGCGTCCCGACCGTGCCGAGCGGCTCGACCGTGCCGAGCGGCTCGACCGTGCCGAGCGGCTCGACGGGCTTGCCGGGCTTGACGGGCTCGACCGCGCTGAGCGGGTTGCGCGGCTTGAATTCCCGGCTGGCATCGAACCCGCTGACAATGACCCCGCCGACGTCGGGCCTGCCGGGCTCGGGTCTGCCGATGTCGGGTCTGCCGGCGTCGGTGTCCCCGGCGTGGGTTCGTCAGTGAGCGCGGGGCCGTACGACGTCCCGGCCGAGGGGGAGTCACCCGGCATGGGCGGACGGGTCCACTCCGAGCCGTCGGGCATCGCGGCCAGTGTCGCGCCCCTTGTCGAGCGCGAACCGGTCGGCCCGCCGGCGTCGGCCGGCCCAGGTCTCCTCCGACGCACCGCCCCGTCGACGCAGAACCCGCCCGAAAGGCGCGAAGCCGACAGCGCCTGACCAGGCCCTCGGCCCCGGCGTCGGGCGTTGGCCCCGGGGGAGTGGCCGGACACCGGGGCCCCGGATGGGGTCAGGGGGTTGGGAGGGCGCGGAGGAAGCGCTCGGCCATCGGGACTGCCGAGGCGGTGCTGGCCCCGCCCTTCTCCACGAACACGGCGAACGCCACGTCGCCCCGCCAGCCGACGAACCAGGCGTGGGTGTGCGCCGGGTTGTCGTCGTACTCGGCGGTGCCGGTCTTGCCGTACACCTCACCCGGCACATCCTTGAGCGCGCTGCCGGTGCCGGCGGTGACCACCTCGCGCATCATCGTGCGCAGCGCCGCGACGGACTCCGGCTTGAGCTGCTCGCCTGCCTGTGCCGGCTTGGCCGGCGCCGGGTCGAGCAGCAGCTTCGGCTGCTCGAAGCGGCCGCGGGCGACGGCGGCGGTGGCGCCGGCCATGGCGAGCGGGCTGACCAGCGTGGTGCCCTGCCCGAACGACGCGGCGGCCTGCTCGGCCAGGCTGCCGCCCGTCGAGACCTTGCCGGTGAAGGCGTCCATGCCGAGGTCCCACTGACCCTCCAGGCCCAGCGAGCGACCGGCGGCGGCCAGCCCGTCGCCGCCGAGCTTCGGGGCCAGCGCGGCGAACGCCGTGTTGCAGGACTTGGCGAAGTCGGTGCGGAACGGCACCGAGCCGAGCTCGAAGTTGTCCGAGTTCTTGAAGGACCGGCCGTCCACGGTGAAGGTCTTCTTGCAGTCCACCGGCCCGTCCAGCGTGACCGCGCCCCGGTCCAGCAGGCCCAGCGTGCTGACCATCTTGAAGGTGGAGCCCGGAGGCACCTGGGCGTCGAAGGCCAGATTCTGCCCGGCCGGACCGGGGCCGTTCGCGGCGGCGAGCACGGCGCCGTCGCTGATCCGGACCGCCACCAGGGCGGACCGGCGCGACTCGGCGCGCAGTGCCCCGTCGGCCGCGTTCTGCACGGCGACGTCCAGCGTGGTCTTCAGCGCCTGCCCGGGCTGCGGCTCCCGGCGGAACAGTTCGGCGCCGGTGGGTTCGAGTTTGCCGCCCTCGGCCGGACGCTCGACCACCACTGTCAGCCCGGGGCCGCCGCGCAGTCGTTCGTCGTAGCGGCCCTGTAGCCCGCCGTGCCCGACCAGATCACCGACGACGTACCGGTCGGGGTGTGCGGCGAGGTCGTCGGCCTGCGCCGGGTCGACAGAGCCGAGCAGGGCACGGGCGAACTCGCGGGTGGGCGCCAGGTCGATCTTGTCGGAGACGAACTTGGTGCCGGGCAGGTCGTAGATCCGGGGCTTGATCTGCCGGTACGCCTCCTCGCGGAGCGACACCACCTCGACGAATGCGCCCGGCTCGGCCTTTGCCACCCGGTCGGGCAGGTCGGCCAGGTCGACGCCGGGGACCAGCGCCGGGCGAATGGCCTTGAACGCCGCGTCGAGGTCCTTGACGAGCTTCTTGAGGTCGGTGACCCCGTTGGGCTGCACACCCACCCGGACCACCGGGCGCGGGGTCACCAGCGGCTTTCCGGCGTTGTCCAACACCGCGGCGCGGGCACCGGGGTCGCGCCGCAGCGCCAACCGGTCGCCCTTGGTGAGCTGCTCGTGCACCACAGTCGGCTCCCAGATCACCTGCCACTGGTCGTCGTCGCCGTGGGCGAGCCGCACCTCCCGGTCGTACGCCCAGCGGGCCTGACCGGGCAGGGCCCACTCCACCTGGACTGTCGTGGTGGCGATGTCCTTCGTGATCTTCGGCTCGCCGCGACGCGTCAACTTGGGTGGGGTGGCCGCGAGCTCACCGGAGAGGTCCTTGATCTCGCGCGCCACGTCGGCCGACGGCAGTTTCGAGCCGAGCGGGTCGATCAGACCGACCGCCTGGAGGTCACCGCTACGCCAGCCCGCCAGGAAGGCGTCGACGGTGCGCTGCGGCCCGTCGTCACCGGAACAACCGACCAGGACACCCGCCGCGAGCAGCGCCGTGGTGACGGCGGCGGCGAGCCGGCGGGCGGGGTTCGGCCGGTGGGGCCGAGGGTACGACAAGGGCATGAAGCTGGTCCTTCCGATCTCGGACTGCCCTCGCACGGTAGTACGGGAACGCCGTCCCCAACGTCCCCCCGGCGCTCGGCCGCGCCCAAAGACGGGCCGCGCCCGTGTGATGAACATCGCGTGGCGGGGTATCCCGCAGCCGGCCAACCTCGGACCCGCAACGGGTGAAAGGACAAAGTCCCGATCCGGACGTCTGGCCAGTGGTCCGCCGACGAAGGCGCACAACGGCAGGGCCTAGGCTGGGCGGCAGAGTGACCCACAACGCGGTGGGTCGAGGGGAGTGGCACCGATGGACCGGCGTCCGGCGATCAAACCGGAACCCGACCTCCGGCAGGATGACTCCGGCCGGGACGATGACAGCTTCGATTCGGCGACCGACGGGGACGGCTACGGCCGACTCGACACGGGAGTCACCGGGCTGACCGGGTCGAGCATCGACACCATCTACGATCTGGGTCTGCCAGCCGAGGCGCTGGCCGACGACGTGGAGGACGCCGAGCTCGACGAACCAGTCCCCAACGCGGAGCGCCTGGTGGCCCAGGCCGTCGCGCTCGCCGGGGACGACCACGACGCGGCGACACTTGTCGGCCGTTTCTGGCGGTTCGCCCCGGACGAGGAGCTGGTCGGCTTCACGGCGGAAGAGATGCTCGACGCGGCCCGGGCGCACCGGGATCTCGCCCAACAGCGGGTGCCGGGCGAGTTGAAGCTGCGGATCCACGAACCGCACGCCGACCAGCACCACACGGTCGTCGAGATCGTCACCGACGACATGCCGTTCCTGGTCGACTCGGTGACGGCGCTGCTCAACTCGTACCACCTCGACGTGCATCTGCTGGTGCACCCGCTGGTGGTGGTGCGGCGGGAGCCGCTGGGCCGGCTCACCGAGGTCTCCGCGGATGTGGAACCGGATGACGCGATCGCCGGCGACATCATCGAGAGCTGGATGCGGATCGAGATCGACCCGGTCCGGGACGCTGCCGAACGGGACCGGTTGCGCCGCGAGTTGCAGCGGGTGCTCACCGACGTGCGGGAGGCGGTGGAGGACTGGCCGAAGATGCGTCAGCGTGCCCTCGCGCTCGCCGACGAGCTGGCGTCCGCCCGTACCTCCGACAACCGCCCACCGGTGCCGGAAAAGGACATCACCGACTCGGTGGAGCTGCTGCGGTGGCTCGCCCAGGACCACTTCACCTTCCTCGGTTACCGCGAGTACCGGTTGGTGGACGCGGACGGCGGCGACGCCGCCGACCCGGTCGACGGCAAGGCGTTGGAGGCGGTGCTCGGCACCGGCCTGGGCATCCTGCGCTCCGATTCGCCGGATGCGCGGTCGCTGTCCTCGATGACGCCCGAGGCGCACGAGAAGGTGCTGGAGAAGCGCCTTTTGATCATCACCAAGGCCAACTCCCGGGCGACGGTGCACCGCTCGGCGTACCTGGACTACATCGGCTTCAAGATCTTCAACTCCGCCGGTGACGTGATCGGTGAGCGGCGCTTCCTGGGCCTGTTCTCGACGGCCGCCTACCGGACCAGCGTTCGCGAGCTGCCGGTGGTACGCCGCAAGGTGGCCGAGGTGCTGGACCGCTCCGGCCTGAGCCAGCGCAGCCACTCGGGCAAGGATCTGATCCAGATCCTGGAGACCTACCCGCGCGACGAGCTGTTCCAGATCAAGACCGACGACCTGTACCACGCGGTGGTCGGCGTGCTGCGGATGGCCGGCCGGCGGCAGCTCCGGGTGTTCCTGCGCCGGGACGCGTACGGGCGGTTCATCTCCTGCCTGATCTACCTGCCCCGGGACCGGTTCACCACTCAGAACCGGCTGCGCATGCAGGACATCCTGCTGCGTGAGCTGAACGGTGTCGGGGTGGACTACACCACCCGGGTCACCGAGTCGATGCTGGCTCGGGTGCACTTCATCGTTCGTACCGACCCGACGCGGCCACCCGGCGACATCGATGCCGACCTGCTCGCCGAGGAGTTGGCCGACGCGACCCGGCTCTGGGACGACGACTACCGGTTGGTGCTGGAGCGCAAGCTCGGCGACGAGCAGGCCAAGCACCTGTTCACCCGGTACGCCGACGCGTTCCCGGAGGGCTACAAGGACGGGCACACGCCGTACGAGGCGATGAAGGACCTGGCGAAGCTGGAGCTGCTCGAGGAGCCCGGCCAGCTGGAGATGCACCTGTTCCGCAAGCAGCTCGCGCCCCGACCGGGCACCCGGGTGCCAGGCGCGGACCTCGCCGAGGCCATGGACGTCCGGTTCAAGGTCTACCGGTACGGCGAGCCGATGATGCTCTCCGCAGTGCTGCCGGTGCTGCACTCGCTCGGCGTACGGGTGGTCGACGAGCACCCGTACGAGGTGGACCGCATCGACGGTCGGGTCTACCTGTACGACTTCGGCCTCATGCTGCCCGAGGGGCATCACGAGCTGGCCGAGGTGCGTCCGCACGTGGAGAACGCCTTCGCGGCCGCCTGGCGCGGCGAGGCCGAGGTGGACCGGTTCAACGAGCTGGTACTGCGCGGCGGGCTGACCTGGCGGCAGGTGGTGGTGCTTCGGGCGTACGCGAAGTACCTGCGGCAGGCCGGCACTGTCTTCTCGCAGGACTACATGGAGCAGACCTTCATCGCGTACCCGAAGCTCGCCGCGTTGCTGGTGGAGCTCTTCGAGACCCGGTTCGCGCCGGGCGAGTCGAGCACCGAGCAGCGGCAGCAGCGCAGCGGTGAGCTGGTGGAGACGATCCGGGGCGCGCTGGACGACGTGGCGAGCCTCGACCAGGACCGGATCCTGCGCTCGTACCTGACGCTGATCGAGGCGACCCTGCGGACCAGCTTCTACCAGAAGCGCGCCGACGGGCGGCCGAAGGCGTACGTGGCGTTCAAGCTCGACCCGCAGGCCATTCCGGACCTGCCCGCGCCGCGACCGAAGTTCGAGATCTTCGTCTACTCGCCGCGCTTCGAGGGTGTGCACCTGCGGTTCGGGCCGGTGGCCCGGGGCGGGTTGCGCTGGTCCGACCGTCGGGAGGACTTCCGTACCGAGGTGCTGGGCCTGGTCAAGGCGCAGATGGTGAAGAACACGGTGATCGTGCCGGTCGGCGCCAAGGGCGGCTTCGTGTTGAAGCAGAAGCCTGGCGACCGGGACGAGGCGGTCGCCTGCTACCAGGAGTTCGTCGGCGCGATGCTGGACGTCACCGACAACATCGTCAGCGGGCAGATCGTGCCGCCCGAGGACGTTGTCCGGCACGACGGCGACGATCCGTACCTGGTGGTGGCGGCCGACAAGGGCACCGCGACGTTCTCCGACGTCGCCAACGAGATCTCGAAGGCCCACAACTTCTGGATGGGCGACGCGTTCGCGTCCGGCGGATCCGCCGGTTACGACCACAAGAAGATGGGCATCACCGCCCGGGGCGCCTGGGAGTCGGTCAAGCGGCACTTCCGTGAGCTGGGACTGGACACCCAGACCCAGGACTTCACAGTGGTCGGCGTCGGCGACATGTCCGGCGACGTGTTCGGCAACGGAATGCTGCTCTCCGAGCACATCCGGCTGGTGGCCGCCTTCGACCACCGGCACATCTTCCTCGACCCGGAGCCGGACGCCGCCACCTCGTACACGGAGCGTCGACGGCTGTTCGACCTGCCCCGTTCCTCCTGGGAGGACTACAACCCGGAGCTGATCTCGGCAGGTGGCGGCATCTTCCCGCGTACCGCGAAGTCCATCCCGATCACGCCGCAGGTCCGGGCGGCGATCGGCCTGGACGACGACGTCACGCAGTTGTCGCCACAGGATCTGATGAAGGCGATCGTCACCGCCCCGGTGGACCTTTTCTGGAACGGCGGCATCGGCACCTACGTCAAGGCCTCCACCCAGACCAACGCCGAGGTGGGTGACAAGTCCAACGACGCGATCCGGGTGGACGGGCGGAACCTGCGCTGCCGGGTGGCGGGCGAGGGCGGCAACCTGGGCTGGACCCAGCTCGGCCGGATCGAGTACGCGCTGACCGGTGGCCGGATCTACACGGACTTCATCGACAACGCGGCAGGGGTGGACACCTCCGACCACGAGGTGAACATCAAGATCCTGCTCAACACGGCGGTGGCCGACGGTGAGCTGACAATGGCCGACCGGGACGAGCTGCTGGCCGGGATGACCAACGAGGTCGCGGAGCTGGTGCTGCGGGACAACTACGACCAGGCTCGGGCGATCAACAACGCCCAGGCCCAGGCCGCCTCGCTGCTCCCGGTGCACCGTCGGATGATCAACGAGCTGGAGCGTTCGGGCGGGTTGGACCGCGCGTTGGAGGCGCTGCCGCCGGACGAGGAGTTGGCGGTCCGCAGCGAGTCCGGGCTGACCGCGCCGGAGTTCGCCGTGCTGCTCGCGTACGTGAAGATCGTCCTGGAGCGGGAGATCCTCACCGAGGGGTTGGCCGACGAGGAGTGGACCACCGACGTCCTGGTGAACTACTTCCCGACGCCGATGCGCGAGCGGTTCGCCGACCGGATGGGCCGGCACCGGCTGCGCCGGGACATCGTCACCACAGTGCTGGTCAACGAGGCGATCAACCGGGGTGGCATCTCGTTCATCTTCCGGGTGGTCGAGGAGACGGCGGCCAGCGCGGCCGACGTGATCCGGGCGTACGTGGTGGTCAGCGAGGTGTTCGGCCTGCGCGACCTGTGGGACGCGGTCGAGGCGCTGGACAACAAGGTGGCGCCCGAGCTGCAGACCAGCGTCTACCTGGACACTCGTCGGCTGCTCGACCGGGCCGTGCGGTGGCTGGTCTCCAACCGGCGTTCGCCGATCGACGTGCCGGCCGAGATCGCCCGGCTGCGCGACGGGGTCACCCGGTTGCTGCCGGGGCTGGAGGAGCTGTTCTACGGCAACGAGCGTCAGGGCATCGCCGCGCACATGGATTCGATGACCGAGCGTGGGCTGCCCCGCGAGCTGGCGGAGCGGGCAACCCGGCTGATGTACAGCTTCGGTCTGATGGACGTGGTGGAGACCGCGAACGCCAGTGGGCGGGACGTCAGCGAGGTGGCCTCGGTCTACTTCGTGCTGTCGGACCTGTTCCGGGTGGACTCGCTGCTGTCGAAGATCTCCCTGCTGCCGCGGGAGGACCGCTGGCAGACGTTGGCCCGGATGGCGCTGCGGTACGACCTGTACGCAGCGCTGGCCGCGCTCACCGCGGAGGTACTCGACTCCACCCCGGGCGACCTGCCACCGCACGAGCGGGTGCAGCAGTGGGAGCAGTCGAACGCCACATCCATCCACCGGGCCCGACGGGCGATGGGTGAGTTCGACGAGTCGCGGGCGGATCTCGCCGCCCTGTCGGTGCTGCTGCGTCAGATCCGCACCCTGGTGCGGACCTCCGCGGCCGCCTGAGTCAGGTACGCCGGACGCGGTCCGGCCGGTCGGGGTGACCCGACCGGCCGGACCGCGTTTCGTTTCGCCGCCGGTCAGGCCGCCAAAGTGGCGAAGACGACGATGTTGTCCGGGTAGCTCTTCGCGGCCTGGTCGAACTGACCGCCGCAGGTGACCACCCGCAGGCTGGGCCGGTCACTCGGTCCGTAGACCAACTCGGTGGGGAAGGCCGTCTTCGGGTACGACTTCACCGAGTCGACAGTGAAGGTGGCCGGCACTCCGTCGGAGCGGCGCACGGTGACGGTGTCGCCGGGGGTGAGAGCGCCGAGGTCGAAGAAGACGGCCGGGCCGAGCACCGCCGAGTCCACGTGCCCGACGATGACCGCGTTACCCGTCTCGCCCGGGCTCGCACCGGGTTCGTACCACCCGGCCTGGTCGGCCTTGTCCAGCGGTGGGACCTGAACGGTGCCGTCCGGGTTGGTGCCCAACGACATGATCGTCGCGTCGACACCGATCCGGGGGATCTCGATGCTGGTCGGTGCCGATCGGGCCAACCCGGCCGCGGCCTGACCGACTGGCTGCCCGTCGACCGGCGCGGCATCGTCGGCGGTGTTCGTCGGCGCGGTGGCCTCGGGGCCGGCCTGGGCCAGCGGCTGCGGCGGTCGGGGAGTGGGCGTTGTCTTCAGTGAGGCGCCGATCATTCCGGCGCCGATCATGGCCAGGGTGACGACGACGGCCGTGCCGGCGGCACGCCACGGTCTCCCGTGGCGGCCGCCGGCCGGTGTCGCCGTCACGTCAGACGAGCGAACCATCGGTCCGCCGACGACGCATCAGCACGATCCCGCCCAGCGCGGCAGCGCCGAGCAGGCCCGCCCCGCCGGTGGCCAGGCCCCGGTCGGTACCGGTGCTGACGCCACCGTCACCACCGTCGACACCGCCGTGCGGCAGCACGACGAGCTCGCCCTCGCCGCAGGAGCCCTTGAGCTCGTAGCGACCCGGCTTGGCGTCCTTGTCGACCTTGGCTTCGCCGTAGTAGACGAACTCGCGCTCCTTGTCCCAGTCACGCTCGTCCGAGCCGCGCTCGTCCTCGCCGTAACCGCCGCGCTCGTCCGAGCCGTACTCGGAGCCGTGCTCGTCCTTGTTCTCCCAGCCCTTGTCGGAGCCGTTGTCCGAGCCGTAGTCCGAGCCGTGCTCGTCCTTGTTCTCCCAGCCCTTGTCCGAGCCGTACTCGGAGCCGTGCTCGTCCTTGTTCTCCCAGCCCTTGTCGGAGCCGTTGTCCGAGCCGTAGTCCGAGCCGTGCTCGTCCTTGGACTCCCAGCCCTTGTCCGAGCCGTACTCGGAGCCGTGCTCGTCCTTGTTCTCCCAGCCCTTGTCCGAGCCGTACTCGGAGCCGTGCTCGTCCTTGGACTCCCAGTCCTTCTTGTCTTCGTCCTTGGAGTCCCAGTCCTTCTTGTCACGGCCCTCTTCGGCGTCCTGGCCGTGCTCCTCGCCCTTCCAGTCCTTGCTGCCCTCGTCGCCGTAGGCGTCGGCGGCAGCGCCGCCACCCTGGCCACCCTTGCCGTTCTCGTCCTTGTGCTCGTCCTTGCCCTTGTCGTCCTTGCCGTGTTCGTCCTTGCCGTTCTCGTCCTTGCCTTCGTGGTCCTTGCCCTTGTCGTCCTTGCCGTGCTCGTCCTTGCCGTGCTCGTCCTTGCCTTCGTGGTCCTTGCCCTTGTCGCCCTTGCCGTGCTCGTCCTTGCCCTTGTCGTGGTCGGAGGAGTTCTCCTCCTCGCGCCACTCGCGGTCCTCGCCCCGGTCTTCATGCGCCGGCTTGAGCTTGACCTTGCCGGTGACCTTGGACCACACGTACGCGTGCTCCTGCCGATCCGGGCAGATCTCGAGGAGCTTGACCTCGTCGCCAGCCTTGACGACGTGCGGCTTGGCGTAGACCTTGCCGTCGTCGTGGCCGTCGGCGAACGCGATCCCCGGTGCGAACACCAGGAGCGACGCGCCGCCGAGCGCGGCGCCCGCAACGACCTTCCCGAGCATCTTCTTAGCCATGACCTGCGTCACTCCATCCCTGTTGTCCTGAGCTCGGCGACAACCGAGCTAAGACCGACGTTAGACCGTTTCATGACTTATGAAGTGAAAGATTCGCGTTTTACCTTTGCTCCAAGTAAGAGGCGAAGGGGTGGTACGCGGCTTTCGCTGCGCTGAGCGCCGTGTCAGGCGTCCCGGGGCCCTGTGGATGTGCCACGGCGTTCCGCACTCCCCGTGCAGGGCCTGCCCCGGTCATCCGGTAGCGGCGGGTCCGGGCGGCGCGTGCCGGTGGGGCGCGCTCGGAGGTATCGTCCGAATCGGCTCCGGCAACACATCGAGCCATTGCCATGGAAGCGCTCCCATGCAAGAATCGGCGAACGCGGTTCAGAGAGCCACACCGTGCAGGCAGGGGGAGTCGAGGGCACCCGGTTTCACCGGGCGACGCACCCGCCGCCGATCGACCGGCCGACGCATCGGCCGGGCAAACACCACCACCATCGCCCGTCCGGGTCGGGCGCCCCCCAAAGAATCCCGTGGTGCCGACGGCCGTCCGTGCAGGACGCCCATCGGGCCGTCCCGCCGGGCCGTACGTGGGCCCGGTCTCGCCCAAGGAGATCAGTGGCATGAATGTGTGGAGAAGGCTAACCGGCCCACGCCGGGCCCTCGCGCTCGCCGGCGCGGGTGCCCTGGTCGCCGGTGGGCTCGTAACGATTCCGGTTACCGCGGCGCAGGCCGCGACGCAGTGCGACATCGCGTACACGAGCAACGACTGGCCCGGCGGTTTCACAGCGAGCGTCACCATCAAGAACGTCGGCGACCCGCTGAACGGCTGGACGCTGGGCTGGACCTTCGCCAACTCCAGCCAGCGGGTGCAGCAGGGCTGGTCGGCCACGTTCACCCAGTCCGGCAGCCAGGTCACCGCCCGGAGCCTGTCCTACAACGGCACCCTGGCCACCGGCGCCTCGACGAGCATCGGCTTCAACGGCGCGTGGAGCGGCAGCAACCCGAAGCCGACCTCGTTCACCCTGAACGGCGTGGTCTGCAACGGTGGCACGACGCCGCCGACCGACCCGCCCACTGACCCGCCGACCGACCCGCCGACCGACCCGCCGACGGATCCGCCGACCGATCCGCCCACCAACCCGCCGGGCACCAAGGTCGACAACCCGTACGTCGGGGTGCGCGGCTACGTGAACCCGGAGTGGAAGGCCAAGGCGGACGCCGAGACCGGCGGAAGCCGCGTCTCCAACAACCCCACCGCCGTCTGGCTGGACCGGATCGCCGCGATCAACGGCACGCCGGACAGCAGCTCCAACGGCGCCTTCGGCGTGAAGGAGCACCTGGACGAGGCGCTGCGCCAAGGTGCCGGCTACATCCAGTTCGTGATCTACAACCTGCCCGGCCGGGACTGCTCGGCGCTCGCCTCCAACGGTGAGCTGGGCCCGGACGAGCTGCCGAAGTACAAGGCCCAGTACATCGACCCGATCGCCGCCATCCAGGGTCAGTCGAAGTACAGCAGCCTGCGGATCATCAACATCATCGAGATCGACTCGCTGCCGAACCTGGTCACCAACACGTCCGATCAGGCCGGCGGCACTGTCATGTGCGACACGGTCAAGGCCAACGGCGCCTACGTCAACGGTGTCGGCTACGCCCTCGCCAAGCTGGGCGCGATCGGCAACGTCTACAACTACATCGACGCCGGCCACCACGGCTGGCTCGGCTGGGACTCCAACTTCGTCCCGACCTCCAACATCCTGAAGACCGCAGCGGTGGCCTCCGGCAGCACTGTCAACAACGTGCACGGGTTCATCACCAACACCGCGAACTACTCGGCGCTGCAGGAGCCGTACTTCAAGGTCACCGACAACGTGAACGGCCAGACGGTGCGGCAGTCCAAGTGGGTCGACTGGAACTTCTACGTCGACGAGCTGTCGTTCGCCCAGGCGTTCCGCAACCAGCTGGTCTCGGTCGGCTTCAACTCCAACATCGGCATGCTTATCGACACCTCCCGTAACGGCTGGGGCGGCTCCGCCCGGCCCACCGGTCCGGGCGCGACGACGAGCGTCGACACGTACGTGAACGGCGGCCGCATCGACCGTCGGGCCCACCTCGGCAACTGGTGCAACCAGGCTGGTGCCGGTCTCGGTGAGCGGCCCCGGGCCACGCCGGCGACGGGCATCGACGCCTACGTCTGGGTGAAGCCGCCGGGTGAGTCGGACGGCTCCAGCAAGGAGATCCCGAACAACGAGGGCAAGGGCTTCGACCGGATGTGCGACCCGACGTACGGCGGTAACGCCCGCAACGGCAACAACCCGTCCGGGGCACTCGGCGACGCGCCGATCTCCGGTGCGTGGTTCTCCGCCCAGTTCCAGGAGCTCATGCGCAACGCCTACCCGGCGCTCTGATCGGGTAGCTCACGCACCAACCCGCTGCCAGTGGTTGGTGAGGCACTGTTGGCAGCAGGTTCCCCCCGGGTCCCCGGCTCGACCGTCACAGGTCGGGCCGGGGACCCCCCCTTACGGCACTGTGCGTTCGATCGCCGCCCGCCCCTGCTCGGCCAGGTCACGGCGGGCCTTCTCCAGGTTCTCCGGTGTCAGGTCCTGCCCGCGGGCCATCACCAGGTCCTCCGGCTCCCAGGGCTGCTCGCCCCCGGTACGGATGTTGTCCCCGCCAGCGCCGGTGCCCGTCCCGGTCGCCCCGGTGCCGGCGGCGTACGGGTCGCCGATCAGCTCGTCGGTGTCCGGCGCGAGGTCGTCCGGTCGGCTGCGGGGTTCGGCGAAGCCCGGCGTGTCCCGGTCCGGGCCACCCCCGGTCCGCAACTGCGGCACGGTGGCGTCATCGTCCACCGCCGAGGCCACCTCGGGGCTGTCCTCCAGCGGCGGTTGGCGATCGCGATCGGTCATGGTGCTGCCTCCTGTGTCCGACACGGTGCCTGATTTCCCCCACGTACCCCTTCGTGCCGCGCTCATGCCGCACGGCCCGGCGGTCGGGCCGGGCCGTGCTCGATCCGTGCGTTCAGGCGCTCAGGCGTCCGGCTGCTGCTCGTTCGGGGCCGGCGCTTCGGCTGGGCGCCACCACTGCCAGAGCAGCATGAGCAGACCGAACGCGAGCATCGCCAGCCCGGCCCACAGGTTGATCCGTACGCCCTCGGCCTTGTCGATCTCGGCCCGGCTGTCGAAGATGCCGATCAGCGTCACGATGACCCCGTACGCGACGAAGAGGCCACCGATCACCCGGCGGATGTCGAACAGCCGGGCCGCGGCGGAACGCCGCTGCTCCGCCTGCGCCTCGTCGATCAGCGGGTCCTGTGCCGGCTGGCCATCGTTGCTCATCTGCCGACCCCTTTCCTTAGAAGACCGGGATGTAGAAGAGGGCGGCCAGCGCGACCGCGATCAGACCCAGCAGCACCGGGGAGCGGTACCAGGCGGCGTCCCCGGCGAGCACGTCGCCCTTCAGGTCGACGCCGCCCATGCCGTACACCAACCCGCGCAGCTCCTCGTCCCGCTTGGGTGCGGTGAGCGGAGTGACGATCGCGGCGACCACCACCGCCGTGACGAACGCCAGACCGGCACCCCAGAAGCTCTCCTCCAGGTCGGAGTTGAAATCGATCACACCGCCCTTGTAGAGCAGGTAGAGGCTCAGCGACACCAGGGTGCCCAGCAGCAGCGACCAGAAGCCGGCCAGCGCGCTCATCCGCTTCCAGAACATGCCGATGATGAACGTGGCGAACAGTGGCGCGTTGAAGACGGAGAAGAGCGCCTGGATGTAGTTCATGATGTTGCTGAACCCGGCCGCGATGAACGCGGTGCCGATCCCGATCACCACGGCGGCGACAGTCGCCCACCGTCCGACCCGCAGGTAGTACTCGTCCGACCGGTCGCGGCGGATGTACGCCTGCCAGATGTCGTAGGTGAAGACGGTGTTGAAGCCGCTCACGTTGGCCGCCATACCGGCCATGAACGAGGCGAGCAGGCCGGTGACCGCCACCCCGAGCACGCCGTTGGGGAGCAGGTCGCGCATCAGCAGCGGGATGGCGTTGTTGTACTGGAGGTCGCCGCTCTCCGCGCCGAGGCCCTTCACGGTGACCAGCGCCACCAGGCCGGGGATGACAGTGACCAGGGGGATGAACAGCTTCGGGTACGCGGCGATGATCGGCGTACGCCGTGCGGCGCTCATGTTCTTCGCCGAGAGGGCCCGCTGCACCTCGGCGAAGTTCGTCGTCCAGTAGCCGAACGACAGCACGAAGCCGAGGCCGAAGACGATGCCGATCCAGTGCGCGCCCAGCGGGTTGGCGGTGCTGCCGGTGTCCTGCCACGCGTGCAGGCCGGCCTCGCCGAGTTTGGTGTCGCCGACCGCGTCCATCAGGCCGTTCCACCCGCCGACCTTCACCAGGCCGATCACGGTGACCGGGATGAGGCCGGCCAGGATGACGAAGAACTGGAGCACCTCGTTGTAGATCGCCCCGGACAGGCCGCCGATGGTGATGTACGCCAGCACGATCGCCGCGCCGACCACGATCGCCGTCCAGAGCGGCCAGCCGAGCAGCGCCTGCATGACGAGGGCCAGCGCGTACAGGTTCACGCCGGCGATCAGCACCTGGGCGACGGCGAAGCTGATCGCGTTGAGCAGGTGGGTGGGGCGGTTGAACCGCAGCCGCAGGTACTCCGGCACGCTGCGGACCTTGGAGCCGTAGTAGAAGGGCATCATCACGATGCCCAGGAAGACCATCGCCGGGACCGCGCCGATCCAGTAGTAGTGGACCGTCATGACGCCGTACTGGGCCCCGTTGGCGGCCATTCCGATGATCTCCAACGCCCCCAGGTTCGCTGAGACGAAGGCGAGACCGGTCACCCAGGCCGGCAGGGAGCGGCCGGAGAGGAAGAAGTCGACGCTGGTCCGGATGGCCCGGCGCGCGGCGAAGCCGACCCCGAGGACGGTGACGAAGTACAGCGCCAGGATCAGGTAATCCAGGCCGTTCATGTTGAGCCGAAGACCGTCGCCGTCCATCCCGTCACCCCTCGTCCCGACGTCCGCGCTGGTTGGTCCGCGCGCGCCGTATTACCCCGTCCGCGCGGTTTCACTCCCAGAGGTGGAGACCGGCGTGTTCGGGCCCTGTCGGGCGGTCTGGCGGGCTCGGCGACGGTCGGCACGCAAGAGGGCGCCCCGGCCGTTGCGGCCGGGGCGCCAATGTTGGGGGGTGGACTCAGCGACCGAGTACGCGGTCCAGGAAGTCCCGGTAGTTGCGGACCGCCATCCGCAGTTGCTCGGTGTCGGCCGAGCCGGCGTCCTGCCACCCGCCCAGCGTGCTCTTCTGAGCGGCCAGCGCCGAGGAGAGGGCCTGGATGGCCTCCTCCACCAGTGACTGCGCCTCACCGGCAGCCCCCTGCGGGTCGTCGACGAAACGCAGCTGCACGTCCCGCCAGCGGTCCCGGAAGCCCTGCGCGGTGTCCGTGTCGAGGAGCGTGGCTGGTTCGGCCGCGACTGTCGACCCGGCGGATCGGGAGGTTCCGGCGGACTCCAGCGTGGGGCTGGTGTCGTCGCCGGGGACCGGTTCGCCGTCCGCGTCGGGGTCGACCATCTCCGGTGTCGCGCTGCCGTAGCCGGCCGCACCCGCCGCGGCGGCATCCCGGTCTCCGGTCAGATCGCCGCGCCGCTCGGGGTCGCCCTCAGTGCTCCCCGGCGGGACGACGGTCCGCGCGGACGTGTCCGCGTCGGCGCGGTCGTCCAGGTCGGTGCGGTCGACGTCCGCGCTGTCGTCGACGTCCGCGTCGCGGCGGTGCAGCTCGGCGGTCGGGTCGGCGCGCAGACCCTCCCGCTCACCATCCTCGGCGCCGTCGCCCGGCTGGGCGGTCCGCTCGGCCCTCGGGTCCGGCTGATCCTGCGGGTGCGGGCTGGCCAGCGCGGAGGCGGCCACCGCGTCGGCCACAGTGGTGGCGCCGAACGTCGTCGGCAGCGGCCCCGGCTCGTGGAAACCACCCTCGTCGGTGGTCCGGTCGTCGCGCCGGTGACGCGGGTCGGAGTCGTCGGTCAGCTCGTCGTCGGCCCTGTCGTACGCGGCGTTCCGGTCGGTGTCGTCGGCCCGCTCGTGGGCGGCGGTCTGGTCGTCGAAGGTGCCCCGGTCGTCGAGGGCGTCCTCCGGGACGTCGGAGCGGTCGGCCCGGTCGCCGGCCGGGGGTACCGGCACGGGCGCGGACCGGACGGCCTCCGGGTGGTCGTTGCTCACCTGCTGCTCTTCCTGGCGCATGGGTGGCCTCCTCAGCGGCTCGTGGCGTCGTGGTCCGGGTGGTGGCGCTGTTCGGGCGTGTGGTGGCCGACCGGCTCCTCGCCCAGCAGGTCGGCGAAGAGTGCGCGGTAGTGCACGACCGCCTGCCGCAGCTCCTCGGTGTTGGCCTCGCCTCGGGAATTGCGCAGGTGGATCTCGTGCGCGTCCCGGTAGTTGGTCAGGGTGCGGGCGTGCTCGACGGAGAGGTGGGCGATCTGGTCGGAGAAGTCACCGGTCGGGTAGCCCTGCTCCTCGATGAGCCGGGTGACCAGTTCGTCTGCGTCACCCACGGTCTCGCCGGGGGAGTCGATGAAGCGGACCTGGAGTTCCTCCCAGGCGGCGGCGTACCGGGCCCGGGACTCCGGGGTGAGTGGGGTGAGCGTGAGCTCGGCATGCCGGCGTTCCCGGTCGCGCAGTTCGCGCTCCGCGGCGGACCGGCTGTCCTGTTCCGCCACCACCCGGTCGTACTCCGATCCGAACCGGTTGCGCAGGGCCCGGCGGTTGTTGAGCGAGCGGGCGGCCACGGCCAGCACCGCGACGATCACCAGCACGACGAGCACGATGACGACTATCTGCGTGGGCGACATGGGCTCCTCCTTCGTCATCTGCTATTCCCTCCGCGCAGTGATCGCCAATCCCGATCCGAGGCACTTTCCTGACGAGGGGCGCAACTACTCACCGGCCGAAACCTGATTCGTCCCAGAAGAGGCGCTTGGGCGGTAGCGACACGGGCGGTAGTGAAACAGCCTCCGATTACGTATCCTGCCCAAGGCGCCCGCGCCGGTGCCCGGCGACGCGGCCGGGCGCGCAGCCGGCAGGCGCGGTGCTCGGCGGCGCCGACACCCCTCCTGCCACCCTGTACGGGCGAGGTCTGATGAAAACCCGCGACTGGCCGATCCGCTCGAAGCTGACCGCGTTGGTCGTCGCGCCGGTGACCGCGCTCCTGGCACTGTGGATCTTCGCGACCACGCTGACCTTCGGTCCCGCCCTGAACCTGCTCTCCGCCCGCACCCTGTTGTACGACCTGGGTCGCCCCGGCGAGACAGTGGTCACCGAGCTGCAACGGGAACGTCGACTCTCGGTGGTGCAGCTCGCCGGTAACTCCGAGCTGCCCGCACTCGCCGACCAGCGCGGGCGCACCGATCGGGCGATCGCCGAACTGCGCCGCCGGGTGGACGGGGAGCCGCTGCGCGACGCCGCGGACGACCTGTTGGAAACCCGGGTCGACCAGCTGGTCAACGCCCTGGCGGCGCTACCCGACGGGCGGAAGTTCATCGACCAGCGCAAGGTGGACCGCGCCGGCGCGATCGGTCTGTACAGCGGCATGGTCTCCGCGGCCTTCCAGGCGTTCGCGGGCATGGCTACCCTGACCGACCCGGACATCAACCGGCAGGCCCTGGCGCTCACCGCGCTGGGTCGCTCCCGGGAACTGCTCGGCCAGAGCGACGCGTTGCTGGCCGGCGCGCTGACCGCCGGACGGTTCGCCGAGGGGGAACACACCCAGCTCGTACAGGCCATCGGCAACCAACGGTGGCTCACCGAGAGCGCCGTGGCTGACCTGCCCGAGAGCAGCCGGGTCGCGTACCAACTGTTGACCGAGAGCGAGGCGTTCACCCGGCTGCGCAGCATGCAGGACGCGCTGGTCGTGCCCAACCGGTCCGGGCGGCCGACGGTCGACGCCGCGTCCTGGCAGGCCAGCCAGGACGCGGTGCAGCAGCAGTTGCGGGACTTCGAACTGTCCGAGGCCGACGCTCTGGCCGACCGTTCGGTGCCGATGGCCGTCCGCATCCTGGTACGGCTGGCCGCCGCCGGCGTACTCGGGCTCGTCGCAGTTGTCGTCTCGGTGCTTGTGGCGCTGCGGGTCGGCCGCACCCTGGTCCGCCGGCTCAGCGGCGTCCGCACCGCCGCGCTGGAGCTGGCCGAGCACCGGCTGCCCGACGTGGTGGCCCGGCTGCGCCGTGGCGAGCAGGTCGACGTCGCCCGGGAGGCGCCGCCGCTGGAGTACGGCCACGACGAGATCGGCGAGGTCGGGCGCGCCTTCACCGAGGTGCAGCGCACTGCCGTCCAGGCCGCTGTGGACGAGGTCACGTTGCGTCGCGGGCTCAACGAGGTCTTCCTCAACATCGCCCGACGGAGCCAGAGCCTGGTGCACCGGCAGCTGCACCTGCTGGACCGGATGGAGCGGCGTAGCGAGGACCCGGACGAGTTGGCCGAGCTGTTCCAGGTCGACCACCTGGCCACCCGGCTGCGCCGGCACGCCGAGGATCTGGTCATCCTCGCCGGCTCCGCGCCCGGCCGGGGTTGGCGCAACCCGGTCGCGATGGTCGACCTGATCCGCGGCGCGATCTCCGAGGTCGAGGCGTACGAGCGGGTGGACGTCAAGGCCGTGCAACCGGCCGGCGTGCTGGGGCGCGCGGTCGGCGACATCATCCACCTGCTCGCCGAGCTGGTCGAGAACGCCACCGCCTTCTCCCCACCGGACACCCGGGTCACCGTCACCGGGGCGCAGGTGGCCAGCGGGTACGCCCTGGAGATCACCGATCAGGGTCTGGGCATGTCCGACACGGCACTGGAGACCGCGAACACCCGACTGGCCAGCTCGCCCGAGTTCGACCCGGCGCAGAGCGCCCGACTCGGCCTGTTCGTGGTGGCCCGGCTGGCGGCCCGGCACGGCGTACGGGTGGGGTTGCGCCCATCCGGCGAGGGTGGCGTGACCGCCGTGGTGCTGGTCCCCGGCGACCTGGTCACCACCGAGCCGCCGGCCGGCCCCGACCCCGCCACGCTCGGTACCGCCTCGGCCGACCCGAGCCGGCGGCTGGCTCGGACGGCGCGCCGGGGCACCGTGAGTCGCCCCCGCACCCGCCCGCCGACGGCCCCGTCCGCCAGCACGGCCCCGCCCGCCCCACCCACCGGAGCGCCGACCTCGGCCATCCCGCCTGCCAACGGGCACGACGAGGGGTCGGCGGCCTCCGACGCGCCGGACGACGAGTTGGATGGCCTGCCCCGCCGGGTGCGCCGTCGCACCCCCGCCGCCCAGCCCCGGTCGACAGTCACCGACACGCCGTCGCCCCGCTCGCCGGAGGAGGTCCGCCAGGTGATGGCGGCGCTCCAGGCCGGCACGGCGCGCGGACGTGCCACCGCCACGACCCCGACGGCGCCGACCGGCCCGACCGCGCCGACCGGCCCGACGGTCCAGGCAGCCCGCACCGACCCGCCGACGACCCCCGAACCCCCGACCGTGACTGAGAGGGACGCCTAGTGCGGCATTCGACGAAGCAGAGCGCCGGCCTGGACTGGTTGCTCGACGAACTGGTGCAACGGGTACCGGCCGCCCGCGAGGCGGTGGTGCTCTCCGCCGACGGCCTGCTGCTCGGCTGCTCGGCCGAGCTGGAGCGCTCCGACGCCGAGCACCTCTGTGCGCTGGCCGCCGGCTTCTCCAGCCTCGCCCGAGGCGCCAGCCGGCACGTGGACGGCGGCCCGGTCCGGCAGACCGTCGTGGAGATGGAGGCGGCGTACCTCTTCGTCACCGCCGCCGGGCAGGGTGCCTGCCTGGCAGTGGTGAGCGACGCCGACGCGGACATCGGGCTGGTCGCGTACGAGATGGCGATGCTGGTGATCCGGGTGGGGGAGAGCCTCGCCGCGCCGGCCCGATCGGCAGCGGGTGCCGGAGATGCGGACTGAGCCGCCCGGGCCGCAGCACGAGTGGCTGGACGGTGAAGCCGGCCCGGTGATGCGCCCGTACACGCTCACCGGAGGCCGAGTACGCTCCGCCGTCGACGATTTCAACCTGGTCGCGTTCGTGTTGGCCGGTTCGGACGTCGACGCGACGAGTCATTCGCATCTGCTGCCGGAGCATCGACGGCTGGTCACGCTGGCCCACCGGCCGGTGTCGGTGGCCGAACTGGCAGCCGAGCTGGACCTCGCGGTCGGCGTGGTCCGGGTACTGCTCGGTGATCTTCTCGCCGAGGGCCTGGTCGCGGTGCACGAGCCGCCGGCCGCCGGCATCCTTCCCGACGACGACATCCTCAAGGCGGTGGTCAGTGGACTCCGTGCGCTATGACCAGGTGGGCACCAGCACCACGATCCCGCTGGCATTGAAGATCCTCATCGCGGGGGGCTTCGGGGCTGGCAAGACGACCTTGGTGAGCGCCCTGAGCGAGGTCCGTCCGTTGCAGACCGAGGAGGTGCTCACCGGTGCCGGGATCGGCACCGACGACATCTCCGGCGTGGAGGGCAAGTCCACCACCACTGTGGCGATGGACTTCGGCCGGATCACCATCAACGACGACCTTCAGGTCTACCTGTTCGGCACGCCGGGCCAGGACCGGTTCTGGTTCCTCTGGGACGAGCTGGCCTTCGGCGCGCTCGGCGCGGTGGTACTCGCCGACACCCGCCGGTTGGCCGACTGCTTCCCCTCCATCGACTACTTCGAGCAGCGGGGAATCCCGTTCGTGGTCGGCGTGAACTGCTTCGACGACTCCCGCCGGTTCAACCTGGAGACCGTACGCCGAGCGCTCGACCTGGACCCGGACGTGCCGATGGTGCTCTGCGACGCCCGGGACCGGCAGTCCGGAAAGATGGTGTTGATCTCTCTGGTGGAGCACGTGGCCCGACAGCGCGGCGAGCCGGTGCCGGCGGCCTGAGATCAGGGCCGGAAAGCTGGTTAACGGACGGGCAACGCGGGCAGCCTCTGGTTGGATCAACGAAGGATGCCGGCGGAGGAGTTGGGCGTGAGCGGTCAGGGTGAGGTCGTCCACATCGGGGGTTACACGGCGCAGAGCGGCGGGCGGGGCAGCGGCATCGTCGCCGCTCGGCGCGACCCGAGGACCGGGGCGCTGACCCCGCTCGGCACTGTGGCGGTCACCCCGTCCCCTTCCTTCCTGGTGCGGCACCCCACCCTGCCGGTGCTCTACGCGGTCAACGAGCTGACCGACGGCGAGATCAGTGCCTGGCAGGTCGGGGCGGACGGCGCGCTGGACCCGCTCGGCAGTCGGTCGACCGGCGGCGCCGAGCCCTGCCACCTGGCGGTGCTGCCCGGCGGGGGTCACCTGCTGGCGGCCAACTACGGCAGCGGCAGCATCGCGGTCTTCCCGCTCGACCCGCAGGGCGTGCCCGGCGAGCGCACCGACCTGGTGGTGCACGAGGGGCACGGCCCCGACCCGGAGCGCCAGGACCACGCCCACGCCCACATGGTCTCGCCCGGGTCGGGCCAGGGGCCGATCTTCGGCGTGGATCTCGGCACCGACTCGGTCTACCGGTACGACCTGGACGAGGCGACCGGACGACTGGTGCCGCGGGCGCCCCGGATGCGTACGAAGCCCGGCACCGGCCCCCGGCACCTGGCCCGGCACCCCGACGGACGGCGCTGCTACCTCGTCGGTGAGCTGGACGCCTCGGTCACCGCCTACGACCTGACCGACGACGGCGCGTTGCACCAGCGCGGGCGGGTAGAGGCGAGCGAGCGCGCCGGTCACGTCCAGCCGTCGGAGGTCACTGTCGCCCCGGACGGCCGGTTCCTCTACGTCGCCAACCGTGGGGTGGGGACCGTCGCGGTCTTCACGCTGGCCGGGGAGCTGCCCGAGCTGGTGGCCGAAGTGGACACCGACGGGGAGTGGCCCCGGCACTTCGCCCTCATCGGGGAGCACCTCTACGTCGCCGACGAACGGGCGGACATGGTGCGGGTGTTCCGGCGCGACGCCGACAACGGTGTCCTGAAGGCGGTCGGCGAGCCGGTGGCGGTGCCGAGCCCGACGTGCGTGCTGCCCTGAACGATGGTTTAGAGACGTGAGAGCGGCACTCGTTTGGCAACGCCGCGAGGCTGCCCCGTCACTCTGTGTCGCAAAATAGTGGTCAACTGTTTCTCCTCCGTAACTTTAGTCCGAACGGATGTGGCAGAGACGGCACCTAGTACGCAAGATGGTCACCGTGTCAGCAGGCCGCCATCGCATGCGTTCGAAACTCCATCTAGCCGCCGCCGCCGCAACGGCGGGGGTGCTCGTCGTGACGACGGGCGCGTGGTTCGGCTACCAGGAGTTGATCCAGCCCAGCTGCTCGGGGGAGATCCGACTGGCCGTGGCGGTCGCGTCCGAACTCGCGCCAGCGGTGGACGCCGCCGCATCCCAGTGGGTCAAGGATGGCGCCGCGGTGGGCCCGACCTGCATCCGCGTCGACGTGTCCGCGTCCGACCCGGTCGACGTGGCGGCCGTGGTGGCGGCCAAGCACGGCGCTGTGCTGGCCGGCGTGGGGCAGGCCAGTGGCACCGCCGTCAGCCCGGACGTCTGGGTGCCCGACTCCTCGACCTGGCTGCTGCGGTTGAAGAAGGACGCGACAGCGTTCGCTCCGACCAACGGCCAGTCCATCGCGCGCAGCCCGATCGTCGTCGCGATGCCCGAGCCGATCGCCACCCGGCTGGGCTGGCCGGACAAGAAGTTCAACTGGACCGACCTGCTCAAGCAGGTCAACAACACCAGCGCGCCGCTGCGGACCGGGATCGTCGAGCCGACCCGCGACGCGGCGGGCCTGTCCGGTCTGCTCTCGCTGACCGCCGCCGCGAACGGCGCCGGCGGCGACGCCCAGCGCAACACCGTCGGCGCGCTCCGCGCACTGGCCACCGGGCGGTCCTCGCTCCGCAACGACCTGCTGGCCCGTTTCCCCACTGCCAACGACTCGACGTCCATCGCCAGCGGTCTCGGTGCGGCGGCCCTGTCCGAAGAAGACGTGATCGCGTACAACAGCAAGAAGCCGCCGGTGCCGCTCGCCGCGCTCTACATGGAGCCGGCACCGATGCCGCTGGACTACCCGTACGCGGTGCTGCCCGGCATCGAGCCGAGCAAGGCGTCGGCGGCCAAGGTGCTGTTCGAGCTGCTCACCAGCCCGACCTTCCGTAACCGGCTCGCCGCGCAGTCGCTGCGCGCGCCGGACGGCAACTGGGGCGAGGGTTTCAAGGCGCCGCAGGGTGCCCCGAGCCCGTCCGGCGGCGCGCCGACCGCACCGGCGAACGGCGGCACTGCGGCGGGTGGCCTCGACCCGGCCGCCATCCAGCGGGTCGTCTCCAGCTGGTCGATCGCCACCCAGTCCGGTCGGATGCTTGCCGTCATCGACGTCTCCGGCTCGATGAAGGACCCGGTGCCCAGCGCCAACAACCGCAGCCGGGAGGAGGTCACCGTGGACGCGGCCCGTCGCGGCCTCGGCCTCTTCGACGACTCCTGGTCGATCGGCCTGTGGACCTTCTCCACCCAGCTGGTCGGCAACCGGGACTACCGGGAGTTGGTCCCCATCGGGCCGCTCTCCGGCCAGCGGGCCCAGTTGGAGGGCGCGCTCGCCACCGTCAAGCCCTCCAGCGGCGACACCGGCCTCTACGACACCATGCTGGCCGCGTACCAGGCGGTGCAGGAGAACTGGCAGCCCGGCCGGGTCAACTCGATCGTGCTGTTCACCGACGGCAAGAACGAGGACAACAACGGCCTCAACCAGCAGCAGCTGCTCAGCAAGCTCAAGCAGATCGCCGACCCGGAGCGGCCGGTCCAGGTCATCATGATCGGTATCGGCGAGGGCGTCAGCAAGGCAGAGCTGGAGTCGATCACCAAGGTGACCGGTGGCGACGTCTTCGTCACCAAGGACCCGAGTGAGATCGGCAGCATCTTCCTCAGCGCCATCGCACGGCGTCCGCCAGCGCCGCGCTGATCCGACGCTCAGACGTCCAGGGGCCTGCCGTACCGTCGATTCGGTGTGGCAGGCCCCTTTTCGGCCACCAGGTTGTTGAAGAAAAGTGACGGCAATACGTCGGAAGCAATCGGCAGTCATAGTTGTCAAGGCAGGATGTCGACTGTTCCGGCATAGTCGGTCCGCCTCCGGTCCGACCCGTCGGCCGGGGCCATCCTGTACAGAGTGGGAGGGCCGGTGAGCGTGGCGACACTGTTGACCCCCGCCACGTCGGCGGAGCCGGGCGGTAGACGCGCCGGGTTGGTGGCGCGCGCCGACGAACGGTCCTACGTCCGGGTCCTGGTGGTGCTGGACACCACCATCCTCATCATCGCGCTGCTGATCGGCTACGTCGCTCGTTTCGGTGACGACGAGCCGACCGGCTCGGAGATCCCGTACGTGCTGGTCGCCCCCGGGTTGGTGCTGGCCTGGCTGATCTCACTCAAGGCGCTCGGCTGCTACGACGACCGGGTGATCGGCTACGGGGCGGACGAGTATCGGCGGGTCAGCTCCGCCAGCCTGCGCCTGGCCGGGGCGATCGCCATCATCGGCTACATCGCCGACGTCGGCGTCTCCCGGGGCTTCCTGGGAATCTCCTTCGCGGTGGGCACCATCGGGCTGGAGGTGGCGCGGTTCGCCGCCCGCAAGCGACTGCACCGGGCCCGCTCGGTGGGCGCCGGCTGGTCCCGCAAGGTGCTGGTGGTCGGCGACACCGCCCACGTGTTGGAGTTGGTCCACACGCTTCGCCGTGAGCCGTACGCCGGCTACCAGGTGGTGGGCGCCTGCATTCCGGACGCGCTGCTCGCGCCGGTGGCGCAGCGGCTGGGCGACGTGCCGGTGGTGGGGTCGTTCCGGGGTATCCCGGAGGCGGCCACCGCGATCGGCGCGGACACTGTCGCGGTGACCGCGTCCGGTGAACTGACAGCGACCCGGCTGCGCCGCCTCGGCTGGCAGTTGGAGGGGACCGGCATCGACCTGGTCGTGGCACCCGCGCTGACCGACGTCGCCGGCCCGCGCATCCACACCCGCCCGGTCGCCGGCCTGCCCCTGATCCACGTCGAGGCACCCGAGTTCCGCGGGGTTCGCAAGCTGGTGAAGGGTCTCGTCGACCGGTCCGTCTCGTCGCTGGCGCTGGCGGTGCTGCTGCCGCTGATCGCGTTCATCGCACTGGCCATCAAACTGGACAGCCGAGGCCCGGTGCTGTTCCGACAGGTCCGGGTCGGCCGGGGCGGGCAGGAGTTCGGCGTGTTCAAGTTCCGCACCATGGTCGTGAACGCGGACGCGCTGCTCGCCGAGTTGACAGCGCGCAACGAGACCGACGGCCTGATGTTCAAGATGCGCCACGACCCCCGGGTGACCCGCGTCGGCCGGCTACTACGCAAATGGTCACTGGACGAGCTGCCGCAGCTGGTCAATGTGCTGCTGGGGCAGATGAGCCTGGTCGGTCCCCGCCCGCCGCTGCCCTCGGAGGTGGCCCGCTACGACGGTGACGTGGCCCGACGGCTGCTGGTCAAGCCCGGCATGACCGGCCTGTGGCAGGTCAGTGGCCGCTCCGACCTGAGCTGGGAGGACGGCATCCGACTCGACCTCTACTACGTGGAGAACTGGTCCCTCGCCGCCGACCTCACCATCCTCTGGAAGACCTTCGGCGCGGTGCTGAACGGCCGAGGCGCGTACTGAGCACCGCTCACGCCTGCGGGCCGGTCCAGTCCAGGCAGACGACCACCGCGTCGTCGACCAGGTCACCGGCCACGAACGCCCGCAGATCACCGATCAGCGACCGGACGGCGTCCAGGGGTGCCATCGGCCCGGTCCGCCGGAGAAACCGGTCCAGTGCCGTCTCGCCGTAGCGCACGTGCTGACCGGTGGCCTCCACCACCCCGTCGCTGACCACGAAGACCCGGTCGCCGCGTTGCAGCGGGAACTTCTGCTCGTGGTAGTCGGTCGCCTCGAACATGCCCAGCGGGAACTGCGCCTCCAGGGGCTGCTCGGTGACGTCCCCGTCGCGGAGCAGGACCAGCCGGGGCGACCCGGCGTCCACCACTGTCATCATCCCGGAGCGCAGGTCCAGCTCCATCAGCAAGGCGGAGAGGTGCTGCTCGCCCCGGTACAGGTCGTAAATGGCCTGATCGGCGAGGGCGGCCTGGTCGGCCAGGCTCAGCCCGGCCCGACGCGCGTTGCGCAGCGCGTGGGTGGCCAGCGAGGTGAGCAGGGAGGCGGCCACCCCCTCACCGGTGCCGTTGATGGTGGACAACCAGACCCGTTCCCCGTCGTCGGACCAGTCGAAGCTGTCGCCGCGCACCGCGTACGCCGGCTCCAACTGCCCGGCCAGGCTGAACGAGGGTCGGATCCGGCTGCGGCCGGGGAGCAGGTCCCACTGCATCTCGGCGGCCAGGGTGAGGCGTTGGGTGCGCCGGGCCGCCAGATAGACGTCGGTGCCGGCGGAGACCGCCGCCACCTCGTGGGCGAGCGCGGTGGCGATCTCGGCCAGCGCGGCGACGACGTCCTGGTCGTCCGCAACGGGTGACAGGCGCAGCACCCCTCGACGCTCGCCACGCATGGTGACCGGGAACCAGGCGGTGCCGTCGGTCAGTATCGGCGACTGGTGGTCGAAGGCGCGCCAGGCCGGGTGCCCGGGGCTGGTGATCGACTCGTCGTCGCCGAGTGGCAGCAGCTCCGCGATCCGGTAGTCGACCTGGTAGAGCTCGACGTCGGTGATCCCGTACGACTGGGCGAGCACGTTCCCGATACCGCCGACGAGCCGGTCGGCTGGTGTCTCGTTTAGGGCACGTCGTGCCCGATTGACCGGTTCGCTCATCGTCAGTCCTTCACTGAAAGCTCGACCACCAGGAGGTTCGGAGTACTCTCGGGCCACCATGGCCGAACTGAACCGTCCGACGGACCCTGAGACGAGTATGGCTGCCGCGCTGGACGCTGCGGCCGCTGCCCTGCTGGGCATCTGGGAGTCTGCCCGGGAGGGGACCGCCAACCGCGTCTCCGGTGCCCAGTTGCGGGCGGTGATGGTGGTGGAACAGTACGACGGGATCAACCTGCGCCGGCTCGCCACCCGACTCGACATGCTGCTCAGCTCCGCCAGCCGTCTCTGCGACCGGCTGGTCGCGGCCGGCATGCTGGAACGCGAGCCGGGCCGCTTCGACCGGCGGGAGATCTCACTGCACCTCACCCCGGAGGCCCGCCGGCTGGTCGCCGAGCTGCGGGCCGACCGCCAGGGCCAACTCGCCGCAGTGCTGGCCGGGATGAGCGGGGAGGGCCGCGACGCGCTGCTGCGCGGGATGCGGGAGTTCGACGAGACCGCCCGCCGCCAGCAGGCGCAGCACGCGCCGGCGTCGGACGAGTCGACGGGCCAGGGGGACTGGCCGGACGACCCGGACCGGCCCGGTGGGCGGCCGGAGGACTGGTCGGGCGATTCGGGTCGGCAGACCCGAGCGGGGTGGACGGGTTCGTCGGGTGGTCCGGAACGATCGGTCGGCACCACCAGGGAGTGGCCGGCCGGCGGCCCGCCGGTGGCGCGTACCGCCTGATCGAGCCGGCCGGACGCTTGCCCGTCGGTCAAGTCGAGGCGCCCACGGCCAGCATCGCTATGTCGTCGTGGGCCTGCCCGCCCAGCCAGTCGTCGACGGCGCTGAGCACCCGGTCGATCAGCACCGCCGGCGGTTGCCCGGCCGCCGCCGCGAGCGCGGCCCGCAGCCGGGCCTCGCCGAACATCGCCGCGTCGCGCGGGCCGCGCGCCTCGGTCACCCCATCGGTGTACGCGAGCAGCAGATCGCCCGGATCGAGGTGCACCCGGGTCTCGGCGAACCGTGCGGCCGTCAGCGCCCCCACCGGCATGCCACCGACCGGGACCGGGGTGACAGTGCCGTCAGCGGTGACCAGCAGTGGCGCCGGGTGACCCCCGCCGGCGATGCGGAGGTCCAGCCCGGCCGGCCCCCGGTCCAGGGAACCGAGCAACAGGGTGGTGAACTGGTTGCGCCGTGCCGCGTCCGGCGCGTCGAACAGCGCCTGGTTGAGCAGGCGGATCAGCTCCAGCGGGCGTTGCTCGACGAGCCGCAGCGTCTGCAACGACTGGCGGACCCGGCCGGTCAGCACCGCCGCGCCCACGCCCTTGCCGCACACGTCGCCGAGCGCGAACAGGGCGCCGCGCGAATGCGGAAACACCTCGTAGAAGTCACCGCCGATGCGCAGGGTGTCGCCCGCCGCCCGGTAGCCACCGGCCAGGCTCACGCCGGGCACGACGGGCAGCTCGGGCGGGAGCAGGCTGGTTTGCAGCACCCGGGCCAGGTGGGCCTGCTCGCCGTGCAGGTCGGCGGTGGCCAGCGCGGCACCCGCGCGGGCGGCGAACTCCCGGGCCAGCTCCACGTCGCGCCTGTCGAAGCCGGCCCGCCCGAACCGACGGATGAGCAGCAGCGCACCGGCCGACCCGCTGGCACTGAGAAGCGGGCTGACCAGCACCGTGCCCGGGGGGCCGAACTCGGGCGGCAGCAGGTCGGCCACGTCGGTGAGCGGGACGTCCGGCCAGGGGCCCGGCTCGGCCCGGTCGCCGGCCAGCGCTTCGGCCAGCCCGGGAACGGAGCTGGTCAGCGCGGGGCCGGCCAGCCCGGTGACCGGGGCGGGCTCGCTGTCGGCGTACCGGATCCATCGGGGGTGCGGCTCGGCCGGCGCGGCCGGTCGGGGCAGTGCCACTGCGACGTCGGCCAGGTAGGGAACGGCGAGCGTCGTGGTGGCCAGGAGGACCTGGTCCCGGTGCAGGGCCAGCGCCAGCCGACTGCCGGCCTGGGCGAGGAACGCGGTGCGGGACCGTTCGGCGAGCAGGGCGTCGGCGCGGGCGTGCTCCTCGGTGACGTCGCGGACGTACCACGCCCACCGGGAGCCGGCGAGTTGCCGTCGGACGCCGCGCAGTCGCCGGCCGTGGTGGTCGGCGTCGAAGCGATCAGCGCCGTTGGCGACCGCCCGGGCCAGGGCTGCCACCGAGCAACCGGCCAGCTCGGTGCCGGCGTCGATCTCCGGGATCAACTCGGCCGCCATGGCGTTGACCAGGGTGACCCGACCGGTCCCGTCCGTTGTCAGCACGGCCTCGGCGAGCCCGTCGAGCAGCTCCCGGGCCAACCGTTCGTCGGCTGGCAACGGGGTGCCGCCGGGTTGCTGGGTAGTGGTCAACGCCGGACGCCGGCTCGCGTCTGACGACGTGTGCGCATGCTGTTTCTCGACTCCTCACCGGGGATCGTTGCCTGAGAGCAAGGGTACCGATTCTCCCCCGACAGCGGCGCACGGCGCGGGGTGGCGATCAGCCGGCGCGGGCCAGCCAGCCGGCGGGCTGGGCGACGATCCGGCGGGCCACCGAGCCGGCGGCGCCGACAGCGGCGGCCTCCGCGCCGAGCGTCGACGGGCGGACAGTGACCGGCGACCAGGCCGCGGTGAGCACCCGGGCACCGATCTCGGCGAGGACCGGGGGGCACAGCCAGGGCGCGAGCGCCGCGTACCCGCCACCGAGCACCACGGTGTCCAGGTCGAGAAGATTGACGACGCTGGCCACCGCGACGCCGAGCGCCGTTCCGGCGTCGTGCAGCGCCCGCAGCGCGTCGGCGTCGCCGGCCTCGGCCAACTCGGCCAACCGGGCCGTCGCGGTGTCTGCGGGAAGCTCCGCCCGGGCCAGCCCGGCGGCGGCCACTATCGCCTCCTGGCCGGCGTACTGCTCCAGGCAGCCCTGCCCGCCGCAGCGGCACGGACGACCCTCGGGGTGCACCGGAAGGTGCCCGATCTCGCCGCTCCACCCGCGTACGCCGCGAAACAGCGCGCCGTCCAGCACGATGCCGGCGCCGATGCCCACCTCTCCGGAGATGTGCAGGAAGCTGGACGGGCCGGGTGGCTGAGAGTGCAGCTCACCGAGCGCCGCGAGGTTGGCCTCGTTGTCCACCACCAGTGCGGGGATGCCGGGCACCTGCTCGATCAGCGGAGGGTGCTCGGCGAGCAGCGCGGGCACCGGCACGTCACGCCAGCCGAGGTTCGGCGCGAGCCGGACCAGCCCGGCGTCGTCCACCAGGCCGGGCACCGCGAGCGCGGCCCCGACCAGTGTGAGGCCGTGCCCGGCAGCGTCCTCGCGGGCTGCGACGGCCATCTCGACAAGGCGGGCCAGGGCGTCGGCGGGGGCCACCGGGCGCAGGTCGGCCCGGTGCACAGTGCGGTGCCGGACCTGGCCGGCGAGGTCCACCACGCAGACCGCCAGGTAGTCCACGTTGACCTCCAGGCCGAGCCCGGCCGGCCCCTGATCGGCCAGGACCAGTCCGCGCGCCGGGCGGCCGGCGCCCGAGCGGGGTGCGGGGTCGGACTCACTGACCAGCCGGCCGGCGAGCAGGTCCTCGACCACAGCGGACACTGTGGCTCTGGTCAGGCCGGTAGCTGTCGCCAGGTCGGCCCGGGAGGGAGGTCGGTCGGCCGTGGCGATCCGGCCGAGGACCAGGGCGAGGTTGAGCTCGCGCAGGCTGCCCTGACGGACTGCGCCGGCCGGGGCGTGGGTGAGGCTCACCCCTTGACAGTGCCATAGGGTGGGCAAATAATTCAATCGCTGAACAAATAGCGGACAACACCACCCCGGAGGTCGCTCATGGCACCCCGTCCCACCCCCGCCGACAAGTTCTCCTTCGGGCTCTGGACCGTGGGCTGGCAGGCCCGCGACCCGTTCGGTGACGCCACCCGTCCCGAGCTCGACGCGGTCGAGGCAGTGCACCGGCTCGCCGAGCTGGGCGCGTACGGCATCACCTTCCACGACGACGACCTGATCCCGTTCGGCGTCGACGCGGCCACCCGGGACCAGCACATCGCCCGGTTCCGCAAGGCCCTCGACGAGACCGGCCTGGTGGTGCCGATGGTCACCACCAACCTCTTCACCCACCCGATCTTCAAGGACGGCGGCTTCACCAGCAACGACCGCGACGTCCGCCGGTACGCGCTGCGCAAGGTGCTGCGTCAGGTCGACCTGGCCGCCGAGCTGGGCGCCAGCACCTTCGTCATGTGGGGTGGCCGCGAGGGCTCCGAGTACGACCTCGCGAAGGACGTCCGCGCCGCCCTGGACCGCTACCGCGAGGCGGTGGACCTGCTCACCCAGTACTCCATCGACAAGGGCTACAACCTGCGGTTCGCCCTGGAGCCCAAGCCCAACGAGCCGCGCGGCGACATCCTGCTGCCGACCATCGGGCACGCGCTCGGCTTCATCTCCCAGCTGGCCCACCCGGAGCTGGTCGGCCTCAACCCGGAGGTCGGCCACGAGCAGATGGCCGGGCTCAACTACGCCCACGGCATCGCCCAGGCGCTCTGGCAGGGCAAGCTGTTCCACCTGGACCTCAACGGCCAGCGCGGCATCAAGTACGACCAGGACCTGGTCTTCGGCCACGGTGACCTGATGAACGCGTTCGCCCTGGTGGACCTCCTGGAGAACGGCGGCCCCAACGGCGGGCCGGCCTACGACGGCCCCCGACACTTCGACTACAAGCCGTCCCGCACCGAGGACATGGAGGGGGTGTGGGCCTCCGCGGCGGCCAACATGAGCACCTACCTGCTGCTCAAGGAGCGGGCAGCGGCGTTCCGCGCCGACCCCGAGGTGGTCGAGGCGCTCGCCGCCAGCAAGGTCGGCGAGCTGAGCACCCCGACGCTCGGCGACGGCGAGGGCTACGAGGAGCTCCTGGCCGACCGGTCCGCGTTCGAGGACGTCGACGTGGACGCTGTGGCCGCCCGGGGCTTCGCCTTCGTCCGGCTCAACCAGCTCGCCGTCGAGCACCTGCTCGGCGCCCGCTGAGGCCCCGCCATGCCGTTGGTCGCAGGTGTTGACTCGTCCACCCAGTCCTGCAAGGTGGTGATCCGGGACGCGGAGACCGGCGCCCTGCTCCGGCAGGGCCGGGCACCGCACCCGGACGGCACGGAGGTCGACCCGGAAGCCTGGTGGCAGGCGCTACGTAGCGCCGCCGACCAGGCCGGCGGGTTGGCCGACGTGGCGGCGATCTCCGTCGCCGGCCAGCAGCACGGCATGGTGTGTCTCGACGAGGACGGCCGGGTGGTCCGCCCGGCGCTGCTGTGGAACGACACCCGATCCGCCGACGCCGCCGCCGACCTCATCGAGGAGGCTGGCGGCGGCTCGGCCGGGAGTCGGTTCTGGGCCGAGGCCACCGGTAGCGTTCCGGTGGCCAGCTTCACCCTCACCAAGCTGCGCTGGCTGGCCACGCACGAACCGGAGCGGGCAGCCCAGGTGGCAGCCGTCTGCCTGCCGCACGACTGGCTGACCTGGCGGCTGGCCGGCGCACCGGGGCTGGAGGCGCTGCGTACCGACCGGGGTGATGCCAGCGGCACGAGCTACTGGTCGCCGGCCACCGGGCAATACCGACTGGACCTGCTGGAGCGGGGCTTCGGCCGGCGGTTGGTGCTGCCCGAGGTGCTCGGTCCGGCGGATTCGGCGGGAAAGCTGTCCGACGTACTGGGTGGGCCGGGTGGCGCCCTGCTCGGCGCGGGCACCGGGGACAACGCCGCCGCCGCGCTCGGTGTCGGCGCCGGGCCCGGTGACGTGATCGTCTCGATCGGCACCTCCGGCACCGTGTTCAGCGTCGCCGACGTGCCCGCCGCTGACGAGAGCGGTGCGGTGGCGGGCTTCGCCGACGCGTCCGGTCGCTTCCTGCCGCTGGTCGCCACGCTCAACGCGGCCCGGGTGCTGGACGCCGCCGCCGCGATGCTCGGGGTCAACCTGGACGAGCTGGCCGAGCTGGCGCTCTCCGCGCCAGCCGGGGCGGACGGACTGGTAATGGTGCCCTACCTGGAGGGTGAGCGGACGCCGAACCGACCGCTCGCCACCGGTGCGGTGCACGGCCTGACCCTGCGTACGTCGACCCCCGCGCACCTGGCGCGGGCCGCCGTGGAGGGCATGCTCTGCGCGCTCGCCGACGGGCTGGACGCGTTGACCGCGCAGGGTGCCACCGCCACCCGGGTCATCCTGGTCGGCGGCGGGGCCCGGTCGGCCGCGGTGCGGCAGATCGCCCCGCAGGTCTTCGGCTGCCCGGTCGTCGTTCCGCCGGCAGGGGAGTACGTCGCCGACGGTGCCGCCCGCCAGGCCGCCTGGGTCGCTCTGGGCGGCGACGCGCCGCCCGTCTGGGCGGTCGAGGGCACCGAGGAGTACGCGGCGGCTGCCGTCCCCGCCGTGCGCGACCAGTACGCCGCTGCGCGCGGGTTGGTGCTCGACCGGCGCTGACCGTCGGGATCGACGCGGGTGGGTGCCGGCCGACGGTGACCGGCACCCACCCGCGTGACGACCTCCTCCACGCGGTCTGGTTGGCTGCCGGTCATGACGGTGACCAGTGGCGGGCCCGGCCTGCGCCCGCACGGTCGGGGCGGTGGGCCGGCGCACCGGTTGTACAGCGTCGTGGTGTTCGTGCTGCTCGCCTCGCTGGACAACGTGGCGATTGGGCTGGTCCCCCCGCTGTACGGCCCGATCTCCGACGCGTTCGACGTGTCCGGTCGGCTGCTCGGCGTGGTCACAGCGGTCAGCTTCCTGGTCAGCGCGGTCGCGGCGGTCGGCTGGGCGTACGTCGGCGACCACACCAACCGCAAACCGTTGCTCATGGTGGGCACACTGCTCTGGGCGGCGGGCACCGGCGGTAGCGCGCTCGCCGGCGGCTACCTGACGTTCCTGGCCGCGCAGCTGGTCGCGGCGGTCGGCCTCGGCGCGGTCGGTTCGGTGGGCTTCTCCGTGGTCACCGATCTGATCTCACCGACCCGGCGCGGGCTGGTGATGAGCTTCTGGGGGCTCTCCCAGGGGGTCGGCACCCTCGCGGGCACCCTCGTCGGCGGGCTGCTCGGGGCCGCTGACTGGCGGCGGCCGTTCCTGCTGTTGACTGGCGTCGGCCTGGTCGCCACGGTGGCCTACCTGTTCACGTACGACGTCCGGCGTGGCCAGAGCGAGCCGGAACTGGCCGGCAGGTTGGATGCCGGCGCCGAGTACGACTACCGGATCAGCCGCGCCGACCTGCCGCGCATCCTGGCCCGGCGGACCAACCGGTGGCTGATCCTGCAGGGTCTGACCGCGCAGGCCGCGTTCGGCTCGTTGGTCTGGCTGCCGGTGCTCTTCGCCGAACGGGCCGAGGCCCAGGGCTACTCCACGTCGACAGCTGTTGTGGTGGGCAGCGTCTTCGCCACCCTGTTCCAGCTCGGTGGGGTGCTGTCCATCGTGGGCGGTCTGGTCGGTGACGCCGTGCAACGGCGTACCCCGCGTGGGCGGGCACTCGTCGCCTCGATCGGCATCCTCGCCGCACTGCCGTTCTACCTGGTGTTGTTCTTCGTACCGGTGACCATCGACGTGCCGGACGGCGCGAGCGGCGGCGCGGTGGTGGGTGCGGTACTGGCCAGTGTGTTCACCGAGCCGTCGGTCGGGCTGAGCCTGCTCACCGCCATCGTGGCGCTCGCGTTGACCTCGGCCAACTCGCCGAACTGGTTCGCGTTGATCGCCGACGTCAACCCACCGGAGCACAGGGGCACTGTCTACAGCCTGGGCAACCTGGTCAACGGGGTTGGTCGCGCGGCCGGCAACGGGCTGGTCGGGGTGGCCTTCCAGGCGCTGCGAGTGGCATTCCCGCCACCGCTGAACTTCGCCGTCGGGCTGGCCGCGTTCCAGCTCTTCTTCATCCCGACCGGTGTCATGTACTGGCTCGCCTCGCGAACCTCACCGGCGGACATCGACAACGTGCACGATCTGCTACACACCCGAGCCGATCGCCTCTGACCCGGCCGCTCGACGACGACCCTGATCCGCGCAACATCAGGGAAAGTGTTGCCTCGGGCGAGCGTGAGGGGCCAACATCCCCGATGTTGCGCGGATCTTGGCCCCTCACGCCTCCGTGCTGGGCTAGGTCAGCCTCGCAGCCAGACGGTGACGTCGGCCGGGACCGCGCCGTCGTTGTCCAGGGGCGCGCTGGCGGCGAGCACCTCGGCGCCGGCCGGCACCGGCACCGGGGCGGCACCGAAGTTGGTCAGCACTGTCAGCTCACCGTTGCGGAAGCTCAGCACCTCGTCACCGGAGGACAACCACTCCAGGGTGCCGCGACCCAGCCCGTGGGCACGGCGCAACCGCAGCGCCGTGCGGTACAGCTCGTACGTCGAACCGGGCACGTCGCGCTGGCGGTCCAGCGCGTACTCCGCCCAGAGCGCGGGCTGCGGCAACCAGCTCGCGTCGGTCGGCCCAAAGCCGTACGACGGGGCGTCGGCCTCCCACGGGATCGGCACCCGGCAGCCGTCCCGGCCGCGCTGGGTGTGCCCGCTGCGAGCCCAGGTCGGGTCCTGCCGGGCCTCGTCGGGCAGCGTGGTGTGCTCGGGCAGCCCCAGCTCCTCACCCTGGTAGAGGTACGCCGAGCCGGGCAGCGCCAGCATCAGCACTGTGGCCGCCCGGGCGCGGCGCAGACCGAGTGCGGCGTCCGGCTGCGGGTCGCCGATGCCGATGCCGTTGGGGCGTACGGTGCCGATCGGCAGGCCGAGCCGGGAGGCGTGCCGCACCACGTCGTGGTTGGACAGCACCCAGGTGGTCGGCGCGCCGACCGAATCGGTCGCCTCCAACGAACGGGTGATCACGGCGTACTGGGCCGGTGCGCTCCACGCGGCGAGCAGGTACTCGAAGTTGAACGCCTGGTGCATCTCGTCCGGGCGGACGTAGCGGGCCAGCCGCTCGGCTGGTTCCACCCAGGCTTCGGCGACCAGCACCCGCTCGCCGGGGTAGCTGTCCAGCACCTGCCGCCACTGCCGGTAGATCTCGTGCACGCCGTCCTGGTCCCACATCGGTGGGCGGGGCTTGTCGATCTCGTTGCCGGAGAGGATCTCCTGCGGCTCCTGCCAGTCGGCCAGGTCGGCCTGCTTGATGAGGCCGTGCGCCACGTCGACCCGGAAGCCGTCGACGCCGCGGTCCAGCCAGAAGCGCAGCACGTCCAGGAACTCCGCGTGCACCTCCGGGTTGTCCCAGTTGAGGTCCGGCTGCCCGGTGTCGAACAGGTGCAGGTACCACTGGCCGGGCTGCCCGTCGGCGTCGACGGTCCGGGTCCAGGCCGGACCACCGAAGACGCTCTGCCAGTCGTTCGGCGGCTGGTCGCCGCCCGGACCGCTGCCGTCGCGGAAGATGTACCGCGACCGTTCCGGGCTGCCGGGCGCGGCCGGCAGCGCGGCCTGGAACCAGCGATGCGCCGAGGAGGTGTGGTTCGGAACCAGGTCGACGATCACCCGCAGGTTGCGGGCCCGGGCCTCGGCGATCAGCTTGTCCGCGTCGGCGAGGGTGCCGAACAGCGGGTCGATGTCGCGGTAGTCGGCCACGTCGTAGCCGGCGTCGGCCTGCGGCGAGGGGTAGAAGGGGGAGAGCCACACCGCGTCCACGCCCAGCTCGACCAGGTGGTCGAGGCGGGCGGTGATGCCGGGCAGGTCACCGATTCCGTCCCCGTCCGAGTCGGCGAACGAGCGGGGGTAGATCTGGTAGATGGCGGCCTCGGTCCACCAGCCGGTGGCCGGTCGACCGGAGGGGGTCTGCTGCGTCGGGTCGGTGTTCAGGGTCGTCTCCCGTGTTGCTGTGTGTGGATTTCAGTGTGCCCGGGGCGGTGCGGTCGAGTCCCGGACCACCAACCGAGTGGGCAGGACCACCGGAGTGTCGCAATCGGCACCCCGTTGACTGACGATGGGGCCGGGCGGTCGGGCCCCGAGCGGGTCGAGCAGCATCTGGGCGGCCAGCCGACCCTGCTCGGCGGCGGGCTGGGCGACGGTGCTGAGCCCGAGCACACCGGCCAGGTCGTGGTCGTCGATGCCGACCACGCTGACGTCCTGCGGAACCCGCAGTCCGACGTCGCGCAGGGCGGTCATCGCGCCCATCGCCATCTCGTCGCAGGCGGCGACGATAGCTGTCGGTGGCTCGCCGCGGGCCAGCAGCTCGGCGGTGGCCCGGTTGCCGCCGTCGATGGTGAAGGTGGACTCGATGTCCAGGGTGGGGTCGGGTCGCAGGCCGGCGGAGCGCAGCGCCGCCTGGTAACCCCGGCGTCGGTCGAGGTGGGTGGTGAAGGCCAACTCGTCGTCCGGGTCACCGGAGATGTGGGCGATCCGGTGGTGGCCGAGGTCGATCAGATGCTTGGTCGCGACTCGCGCGGCCGCCACGTCGTCGATCCGTACGCACGGCCAGTTGGGCACCCTGCTGCCCGAGCTGATGGTGACGCCGGGCAGTTCCAGCGTGGCCAGCGCGGTCAGGTCGGCCGGACGCAGCGGTGTGGCGACCAGCATCATGGCGTCCACCCGCTTGTGCAGGTTGGCAGTCCGCAGGACCCGCTGGCGGACCTGCTCCCGGCCGCCCAGGTTGTAGAGCAGCAGGTCGTAGCCGGACTGGTGGAGGTACTCCTCGACCGCCTCGACGACGGTGCTGAAGAACCAGCGGGTGATCCGGGGGACAACCACTGCGACAGTGCCGGTCCGGCCGCCGGCGAGCCGGGATGCGCTCGGCGAGACCTCGTAGTCCAGTTGCTCGGCGGCGGCGAGTACCCGGCGCCGAGTGGCGGCCGAAACCGTCGGTAGTCCGCGCAGCGCCCGCGAGACGGTGGCCGTGGACACTCCGGCCAGCCGGGCCACATCATCGATCCTCGTCACGGTTTCCCCCGCTCGGTGCCCGGAGCGTCCGCCGCCGCCCGAGGGGCCAGGCGGCGGCGGACGCGCGGTCAGCCCTTGACGCTGCCGGCGAGCAGACCTCGCACGAAGAAGCGCTGCAGGGACAGGAACACGATGAGCGGTATGACGATGCTGACGAACGCACCGGCCGTCAGGCGCTGCCACTCGTTGCCTCGGGTGCCGGCCATCTCGGCGAGCCGGACGGTGAGCGGAGCGGTCTCGTCGCTGCCGCCCGCGAAGATCAACGCGACCAGCAGGTCGTTCCAGACCCAGAGGAACTGGAAGATGCCGAACGCCGCCAGCGCCGGGGTGATCAGCGGCAGCACGATGGTGCGGAAGATCTTCGGGTGGGTGGCCCCGTCGACCCGGGCCGCCTCCATCAGGTCCCCCGGCAGTTGCGAGATGAAGTTGTGCAGCAGGAAGACGGCGAACGGAAGCGCGAAGCAGGTGTGGGCGAACCACACCTGGGCGAACTTCTGCTCGTCGACCAGGTCCCAGGCCGGCATCAGCGTGACGCCGCCGAGGGTGACCCCGGTGGAGAAGAACCTCAGCAGCGGCACCAGGGCCATCTGCAACGGCACGATCTGCAACGCGAAGATCGCGATGTAGACCCAGTCCCGGCCGCGGAAGTTGATCCACGCGAGCGCGTACGCGGCGAGGCACGCGAAGGCGAGCGGGAAGAGCACCGACGGGATGGTGATCGCCAGCGAGTTGATGAACGAGCCGGCGAGCTGCCCGGAGGACGCCGAACGCCCGAACAGGACCTGCTCGTAGTTCTCGAAGGTGAACTGCGGGTTGGTGAAGGCCGTCCACCAGCCGGTGGTCTTGATCTCGTCCTCCGGGCGGAGGGAGGAGACGAGCAGGCCGAAGGTCGGGATGGTCCAGACCACCGCGATGACGATCGAGACGAGCGTCGCGGTGCGGCTGTTCAGCCGCTTGCGGACCCGCCCGGCCGCGCTGGTCGGGGTGCCGTCGGTCTTCTGGGTGCCGGCGGCGACGGTGGGCGTTGCGGTGGTCATCTCAGCCCTCCCGCTGTTGACGGAGGTTACGGATCTGGTAGATCACGACCGGGATGACCAGGATGAAGAGGAAGACCGCGAGCGCGGAACCCCGCCCGTTCTCGCTGTACCGGAACGCCTGGTTGTACATCTCGTTGGCGATCACGCTGGTGTCGTAGTTGCCGTTCGTCGAGGTTCGGACGATGTCGAAGACCTTGAGCGTGGCGATCGTGAGGGTCACCATCACGACGATCAGCGCCGGTCGGATGCTCGGCATGGTGATCTGCCAGAACATCTGCCACGGGCTGACCCCGTCGAGCCGGGCGGCTTCGACGATGTCACCGGGGATCGCCTTGATCGCGGCGGATAGCACCACCATGGCGAAGCCGGCCTGGATCCAGACCATGATGACGATCAGCAGCAGCGTGTTGAGCGGCGATTCGAGCAGCCACTGCTTGGGCTCACCGCCCAGGCTGACCACGATCTGGTTGAGCAGACCGATCTGGTCGCCCTCACCTCGGTAGGCGTAGACGAACTTCCAGATGATGCTGGCGCCGACGAAGGAGATGGCCATCGGCAGGAAGATCAGTGACTTGGCCACGGCCTCGAACCGGGCCTTGTCCACCAGTACGGCGTAGATCAGGCCGAATCCGGTCGCGACCAGCGGGACCAGGAGCACCCAGATCAGGGTGTTGATCAGGACCCGGACGATCGCGTCGTCGGAGAACATCCAGCCGAAGTTTTCCAACCCCACCCATTCGGTGCTGGTCCTGTTCATCAGGGAGAGCAGCAGGGTGCGGATGGCCGGCACGACCAGACCGATGGTGAGCAGCAACAGCGTCGGCAGCAGGAAGAAGAGCGCGAAGATCCCCTCCCGCTGCTTGATCCGACGGGGAAGTGGAGCACCACTCGTCGAGGCGGCGACGAGCTGCGCCTCCCGTCGCCGGGCGAACCAGGCCGGTACCACGTCGAGCAGCAGTAGGAGACCACCCACCACCAGCACGAAGGCAACCAGCCCGTACATCAGCATGAGGAGCTTCGGCTGCTGATCGGCGAAGTCGAACTCCATCAACCCTCCCTTCCGGGTCCACCTCGGCCGGTGGCCCGGCCCGCGTCAGCGGACCGGGCCACCGTCGGGGATCACTTAGGCCAGCTGCTCTCGATGCCCTGGAGCACCGGGGCGGTCGCCTTGCCGTTCAGCCACTCGACCATGCCCTTCCAGAACGTTCCCGCGCCGACGCCGGCCGGCATCAGGTCGGATCCGTCGAAGCGGAAGGTGCCCGTCTTGTCCTGGAGGATCTGGACGGAGAGCTTGTCGATCGGGCTGGCGACGTTGGCGATGTCCAGCTTGTTGTTCGCCGTGACCCAGTTGCCGAGCTTCGCGCGGCTGTTCACGTACTCCGCCGAGACGAGGTAGGTCTGCACGGCCTGGACCTCGGGACGGTCGGCGTAGCCGACGACGAACTCGCCCGCGCCCAGAACCGGCTTGCCCTTGGACGGGTCGATGGCCGGGAAGTAGAAGGCGAACGCGTCGCCGTCCTCGGCCACCTTGGTGCCCTCGGGGAACTGGTTGGCGTAGAACGACGCCTGTCGGTGCATCGCGCACTTGCCGGTGGTCACCGGCAGGCCCGCCTCCTGGAAGGCGGTGGTGGTGATGCTCTTGACGCCGCCGAAGCCGCCGTTCATGTACTTGTCGTTCTTGAGGATGCTGCCGGCGCGGTCGACCGCGTCGACGATCTTCGGGTCGTTGAACGGGATGGCGTGGGTGGTCCACTGGTCGTAGACCTCGGGACCCTGCGTACGCAGGACCACGTCCTCGATCCAGTCGGTGGCCGGCCAGCCGGTGGCGTCACCGGACTCGACGCCCGCGCACCACGGCTTCGTGCCGCTGGCGGCGATCTTGTCGCTCAGGGCGATGAGCTGGTCCCAGGTGGTCGGAACCTCCCAGCCCTTCTCCTTGAACGTCTTCGGCGAGTACCAGACGAAGGACTTCACGTTGGCGCCGAGCGGCACGCCGTAGAGCGTCCCGTTCACGGTGCCGTACTTCAGCCAGTCGGCCGGCATGTTCTGCTCGGCGAGGGCCTTGGTGTCGGCACCGAGGGACTTCAGCTTGCCGGCGTCCGCGAAACGCTTCACCAGGCCCGGCTGCGGCACGAAGGCGATGTCGGGGGCGTTGCCACCGTCGACCCGGACGGGGAGCTGCGCCTCGAACTCGCCGCTGCCCTCGTAGTCGATCTCGATGCCGGTGCACTCGGTGAACTGCGACCACGACCGCTCCAGCAGGTCGGCCTCGGCGTCACGGATGGACGCGTAGATGGAGACCTTCTTGCCGTCGTGGCCCTGGTACTTGTCGTATGCGGCGCACTCCGCGGAGCCCGCTTTGCTGCTCTTCTTGTCGTCGCCGGTACCGCAGGCGGTGGCGCTGAGCGCCAGCCCGATTACACCGGCGATCACGAAGGCCTGGCGTGGTCTGGTAAAGACCGCCATGCCGTCCTCCTTCCTAGCCGGCGCGGTCGTGCTGGTGACCCGTCGCCGGTCCGATTGGGCGTGCACACATGTAAGCGCTTGCATCCGGCCCGGTCCACCCCCTGTCAGACACGAGCGAGTAACAATCCGGAAACCTGCGGGCTGCCTGGTGGGCACGCTCCCGGGACAAGCTGGGGACTCTTTCGAAGATTGACGATATCTGTCAGGCTGAGCACACCGGATCGAAGGTTTTCGACATAGGAGGAGCTGTATGCGAAAGCGGTGGATCAGCCTGCTGGTGACGGGTCTCTTCGTCGGGGGAGCGCTGGTGCCGGCGACCCCGGCCCTGGCCGCGCCGACCTTCAAGGTGCCGTTCCCGTGCGGCCAGTCCTGGTCCGGGCAGACCCGGTCGGACCACAGCCCGGCGTACGCCGTCGACTTCAACCGCACCGACGATCTCGGCGACCCGGTGGTCGCCAGCGCCCCGGGCACTGTCGACCGGGTGACCGACCTCGGCGGCACCAGCTACGGCAAGTACGTCCGGATCAACCACGGCGGCGGTTACAGCACCTACTACGCCCACCTCAACGGCTTCAACGTCTCGGTCGGGCAGACGGTCGGGTACGGCAAGGTGCTCGGCTGGGTCGGCAGCACCGGCGGATCGACAGGCCCCCACCTGCACTACGAGCAGCGCCTCAACGGTGCCGACATCCAGGTCCGCTTCAACGGCACCCTCGCGCTGTACTGGGGCACCAAGAGCTACACCAGTAACAACGGGTGCTCCTCGGGCAGCGGCAACGGCACCGTCGACACCAGCGGCACGCCGCTGACCGTCCGCTCCGGCCCCGGCACCGGGTACGCCTCGGTGGGCACCGTCGCCGACGGCACCCGGGTGACCATCGCCTGCCAGACCAGCGGCACCAGTGTCACCGGCACGTACGGCACCAGCTCGATCTGGGACCGGATCGGTTCCGGCCGCTACATCGCCGACGCGTACGTGTACACCGGCTCCGACGGCTACATCCCCGGCGTGCCCCGCTGCTGATCCGGCCACGGTCCCCGGCGGCCACCGCCGCCGGGGACCGGTCGGTCAGTTGTTCAGCTGCCAGATCGACAGGTTCAGCGCGGCGGCGAAGGTGACCCAGGCCCAGTACGGCAGCATCAGCGCCGCCGCCACCCGGGACACCCGGGCGAACAGCACCACTGTGAGCCCGATCGCCAGCCACATCAGCACGATCTCGGCGAACGCCAGCCCGTACTGCCCCGCGCCGAAGAACAGCGGGGTCCAGATCGCGTTGAGCACCAGTTGGGCGGTCCACGCCCAGAGGGCGGGGGAGAAGCCGACCCGCCGCCACACCAGCCAGCCGGCCACCGCGATCAGCGCGTAGAGCAGCGACCAGACCGGGCCGAAGAGCCACGAGGGCGGGGCCCAGCCGGGCTGCCGCAGGTTCGCGTACTCCTCGGTGGTGCCCTGCACGCCCAGCCCGCCAATCGCGGCCGCCACGAAGACCGCCGCCGCGAAACCGGCGAGGGCCCACCACGCTCGCCGCCCGGAGGTCACCGGCGCGTCCTGAGATATCTCCATGGTCGAGATATTTCCTCTCGAGGTCTGCTCAAACCGCCGAGCGGGAGGACGGTTCACGGGGCCGGCCGGCCACGAAAAAGCGCCGGGATCGCCACGGCCGGTGCTTCTGTCGGGAGGACGAAGCGTCGGTCGCGGCGACCCCGGCGGGTCCCGGAGTTAAGGCGTATGAGCGTTAATTGAAGATGCTGACACCACCCGGGCCGACCAACAGCCCGACGACGATGAGGACGATGCCCCACAGGATCTGCCGGCGGAACAGCGCGAGGATGCCGGCGACCACGAGTACGACTGCGAGAATCCAGAGAATCAGCTCCATGACCTCTGACTACCCGACTGGCCGATCGGGGAAACCTGGTCGGTGTCGAGTTGATCGCCAACGTGAAAGACGCTGTACGCCTGCTTGATCACCGGGTGCGCGACGTTGCGGACGCGTACCCCGCCGGGGGTCGTGCCGCGCTCGGTGCCGGCGTGCGCGTGCCCGTGCACGGCCAGCGCCGTGGGTGCCGAGTCGATCGCCTGCCCCAACTGGTACGACCCCAGGAAGGGGTAGATCTCCAACGGCTCGCCGACCAGCGTGTCCGGCACCGGCGAGTAGTGGGTGAGTGCTACCAGCATGTCGCAGTCCAGTGAGCGCAGCGCCGCACCGAGACGGTCCGCGCTGTCGGTGGTGGTCCGTACGAAGGACTTCATCTCCGGCTCGCCGAAGTCACTGGCGCACCGACCGGCGAACCCGCCGCCGAAGCCCTTGACGCCGGCGATGCCGAGCCGGCCACCCGCGCAGTCCAGCACGACGCCGTTGCCCTCCAGCACTGTGATGCCCGCGTCCTCCAGCACCTTGACCACCTGTGGCACCTGGTCACACTGGTGGTCGTGGTTGCCCAGCACTGTCACCACCGGTACGGCCAACCCGCCGAACTCCTCCGCCACGCAGCGCGCCTCGGCCTCGGTGCCGTGCCGGGTCAGGTCCCCGGCCAGCAACAGCACATCGGCGCACTCCGGCAGCTCCTCCAGCGCCGGTCGGAACCGGCCGACCACGTCCTCGTCCAGATGCACGTCGCCCACAGCGGCAATCCGGATCACCATGGAACCTCCCTCAGGGCAGTTGCTCGATCTCCGTGGGCGCTTCGACGCGGATCACCCCGATGTCGTTGGTGATCGGCACGTCCGGGAAGCGCTCCGACACCCGACGCAGGATCTCCTCCCGCCGGTGCGGACTCTCCACCTCGCCGTGGAGCACGAGGGAGCGTTCCCGTCGAACCACTGTGATCCCCTGTTCGGCGACGGCGGGGTCCTCGACGAGCAACCGTTGGATCTCCGCCTCGACGTACTCGTCCGGTGGCCCGGCGCCGATGTCGCGATGGTGGGTCACGATGTCCCCTCTCCTGGCTGGGTGCCGGCGGCCGGCACCACCTCCAGCCGGTCCAGCAGCACCAGGAACGCCTCGGCGTACGGCGAGTGCTGCGTCTCCTTGCGTACCCGTTCCCAGTCGATCTGCTCCCGCAACGAGCGGGCCAGTGGCAGACCGCGGGCGAAGTCGCAGTAGTGCTGGGAGAAGCTGAGCAGTTTGTGCACCATCAGCTGGCTCGCTGACAGCACCGGCATGCGAATCGCGTCCACCGGTCGGATGACGGTGTCGGCGAACGTCTCCTCGGTGACCGGCGTCTCGATCGGCCGGTGGATCAGGTCCACCATCCGGCCGTCGTCGAAGACCTTCACCAGCCAGTCCTCCGGTGGACGCTCGGCGACGAAGCCGGCGGCCACCAGGGCTTCCAGTGCCGCTTCCACGTCGGCCTCCCGGATCAGGAAGTCGACGTCGTGATCGCTGGAGTGGCCTCCGTGGGCGTAGACCGCGAAGCTGCCGCCCAGGGCGAACGGAATCTCGGACTGCTTGAGCACGGCGGCGACCTTCTTGAGGGTGTGCACCAGACTCTCGTCTCCGCGCTCAGCCATCTGGTTCCTCCGTCGTCGTGTTGGTGGACCGGCGGTTGGATTTCAAACTCCGGTACCCGGCATTCCGGTCGTCCACACCTGCTGGTGTCTCGGTCGGGCGTCAACAGGGATGAAGCACCACAAACCTCGCGGACCAGGTGCGTGGGTCGGATAACCTGTGGAGAGTGGCCAGATCATCGGGGATGCGACGACGCAAGGCCCGATTGCGCACCGTCGCCCTGATCGGGATCGACGGTTCGGGCAAGACCACACAGGCACACCGGCTGGCCGACGCGCTGACCGCCGCCGGACGCCCCGCCACCTACCGCCGCAACGCCAGTGGCCGCCGCTGGCTCGGCCGGCTCGCCCAACGCCTCGGCCGGCCGGACGCGCAACGGCTCGTCGGTCGCGACGGCGTGCTGGCCGTGGAGTCGGTGCTGCGCTGGCTGGCCATCGCCATCGCCCTGATCAGCTGTCTGCTCACCGGCCGGACGGCGGTGATGGACCGCTACTCGGCCTGCCAGTACGCGAGCATCCGGGCCCACGGCGGGCAGCGCTGGGAGCGGCTCGCCCGGGCCGGCTACCGGCTGTTCCCGACGCCGCAGGTGACCTTCCTGCTCGCCGTCGACCCGGCGGAGGCGTACCGGCGCATCGAGGAACGCGGCACCGACCACGAGACGATGGGGTGGCTGACCGCAGCCGACACCGCCTACCGGGCACTGCCCGAGTACCCCAGCTTCGTGCTGGTGGACGCGGGCCGCCCGGCCGAGGAGGTGACCGAGCAGATCCAGGCGCACCTGGAGACCTGGCTACCGCCGTCCGCCTCGGGTGGAGAGGACGTCGGCCCGGTGGTGGTGGCTCAGGCCCGCCCGTAGACCGGCACTGTGGCACCACTGGTCGGGGCGGAATCGGCCGACGCGAGGAATCGGATCACCGGCGCGATCTCGGCCGGGGTCACCCAGCGGGAATGGTCGGCGTCGGGCTGGGCGGCCCGGTTCGCCGGGGTGTCGATGACGCTGGGCAGCACTGTGTTGCAGCGCACGTTCTGCGACCGGTACTCCACAGCGACTGCGTTGGCGAAGGCCAGCACCGCCGCCTTGGCCGTCGAGTAGCCGGCCGCGCCGCGGAAGGGGGTGACCGCCGCGCGGGCCGAGACGCAGACCACCGAGCCGCCGCCGGACGACACCAGGTGCGGAAGCGCGGCCTGGGTGACCAGGTAGGTCGGCCGCAGGTTGACGGTGATCATCCGCTCGAACTCCTCGACCGGGGTCTCGTGCACCAACCCGCCGCTGGCGTACCCCCCGACGAGGTTGACCACCGCGCGCAGCGGCGCCGCCCGTTCGCCGGACGCGGCCTCGACCGCCTGCGCCGCGCCCGCCGGCTCGCCCAGGTCCGCGACTACCCGGACCAGTCCGGCCGCCGCCGGCCCCGACCCGGGCCGGGCTTTCCGCTCCGGTACGACCACCCGCCAGCCCGCCTCGACGAACGCGGTGACGACCGCCCCGCCAAGCCCCCCGAACCCCCCGGTAACCAGAACGCTGCCCTGTCCCATACGCCCCACGCTAGTGCCCCCACGCCTCCTTCGGGCCCCTCCGTCGATCATGAAGTTGTTGGCGTGACACGCCGATCCGAGTGGTGACAACTTCATGATCGCGGTCTGCCGTGGGCAGATTGGTGGGGTCGTTCGAGCCTTGAGGGCGCAGGATCGGCGGATGCGGATCCTCATTCTCGGTGGCACCAAGTTCCTCGGCCGGGCGACGGCCCGGCTCGCCCTTGAGCAGGGTCACGAGGTGACCTGCGCGGCCCGGGGTGTGTCCGGCGCCGTGCCGGACGGGGTGCGCTTCGTGGTGGCCGACCGCGATGATCCCGACTCGCTCGTTCCGCTCGCCGCCGCGGGCTTCGACGTCGTGGTCGACGTGACCCGCCAGATCAGCCACGCCCGGCACGCGCTGGCCGCGCTCGCCGACCACGTCGGCCACTGGTCGTTCGTGTCGACGATCTCGGTGTACGCGGACGACACCACCCCGGGCCAGACCGCTGCGGACGCGCCGATCCTGGCTCCGGCCCCGCCGGACGTGGACGGGCCGATCGGCCCGGACCACCGCTGGTACGGCGAGTGCAAGGTGAGCATCGAGGAGTTGGTCCGGGAGCGGGTGGGCGTGGACCGTTCGTTCATCTGCCGGGCGGGCCTGATCGTCGGTGCGGAGGATCCGAGCGACCGTTTCCCGTACTGGGTGCGGCGGCTGTCGGCCGGTGGCGAGGTGCTGGCCCCCGGGCACCCGACTGATCGGGTGCAGTTCGTGGACGTCGCCGATCTGGCCCGTTGGTTGCTGCACGCCGCCGGCACCCGCCTCGGCGGCACGTACGACGGCACCGGTCCGACGATGTCCCGAGCCGAGATGTTGGCCGGGGTGGCCGCCGGGCTGGGCATCGCCGATCCGACCTTCACCTGGGTTGACCAGGATTTCCTGCTGTCCCAGGACGTGCGCGAGTGGTCGGGGGAGCGGGCGCTGCCGCTCTGGGTGCGGCTGCCGGAGACCGCCGGCCTGATGGACCGGGACGTCCGACCTGCCCTGGAGGCGGGTCTGACGGTCCGTCCTCTGGTCGACACCGTTCGGGCGACCGCGTCCTGGATGGCCGCACACCCGGCGGCCGTCCGGCATGGTGGACTGGACCCGGCGGATGAGGCGGCGATCCTGGGGAAGTGGCAGGCTGTGCGGGACCGGTGATCCCGGCGATCGAAGTTTCCCCCCACCTCGGACAGTCATAGTTGACGCTCACGCTTGGTGAAAGTAAGTTTCACCCGTGGCGAAGAGTCCGAAGATTTCTGCGAGTCACGAGCCCGGTGGGCTGATCGTCCACATCAGCGGGCTGTTGCCATCGCTGTCGCCCGCCGAGCAGCGGGTCGCCCGGCTGGTCGTTTCCGACCCGGCGGCCGCCGCCCGGCGGACAATCACCGACCTCGCCACCGCGGCCGAGACATCCGAGGCGACAGTCATCCGGTTCTGCCGTTCGGTCGGCATGGACGGTTACCCCCAGCTGCGCATCCGCCTCGCCGCCGAGGCCGCCCGCCGGATCGAGCCGCCAGACGCCCGAGTGGTGGGCGGTGACATCCCGCCCGGTGCCGACCTCGCCCAGATCATCGCCACCATCGCGTTCAACGACGCCCGTGCCGTCGAGGAGACCGCCGAGCAACTCGACCCCGCCGTCTGCGAGCAGGTGGTCGAGGCGATCAGTGGTGCCGCTCGGATCGACATCTACGGCGCCGGCGCCAGCGGGTTCGTCGCCTCGGACTTCCAACAGAAGCTGCACCGCATCGGCCGGATCGCCTTCTACTTCCCGGACGTGCACACCGCGCTGACCTCGGCCGCCCTCCTGGGCCGGGGCGACGTGGCGATCGGCATCTCGCACACCGGCACCACCTCCGACGTGATCGAGGTGCTGGAGCAGGCCCGTACCCGCGGTGCCGCGACAGTGGCGCTGACCAACTTCCCGCGCTCGCCGATCACCGACGTGGCGGACTTCGTGTTGACCACGGCGGCCCGGGAGACCACCTACCGCTCCGGCGCGACGGCCAGCCGGTTGGCCCAGCTCACAGTGGTCGACTGCCTCTTCGTCGGGGTGGCCGCCCGCAACCGGGCCCGAGCCCGCAAGGCCCTGGAGGCGACCGCCGAGGCGGTCCAGTCGCACCGGGTGGGTGCCAACCGGAGGCGGGGATGACGGCCGGTGCGGAGATGCCCGCACGGCCCGCTCGCCCCACGGTCCGGGTGGGTGCCCCCACCGAACGGCGTAACCCGCTCAGCGTCGACCTCGACCTGATGTCGACCCGGGACGTGCTCACCGTGATCAACGAGGCCGACCGGCGGGTGCCCGCGGCGGTCGCCGCGGTGCTCGACGAGATCGCCACCACCGTCGACCTGGCGGTCGCGGCGCTACGCGGCGGTCACCGGGTGCACTACTTCGGGGCCGGCACCTCCGGCCGACTGGGCGTGCTCGACGCGGCCGAACTGGCCCCCACCTTCAACTCGCCCCGACACTGGTTCTGCGCGCACCTCGCGGGAGGCCCGGACGCCATGTGGCGGGCCGTCGAGGACGCCGAGGACGACGACCGGGGCGGCGCTGTCGAAGCGGCCAGTTGTGTACGGGCCGGGGACCTGGTGGTTGGTCTGGCGGCCAGCGGACGCACCCCGTACGTCCTCGGGGCGCTTGCCGCGGCCCGCGCCAAGGGCGCCTCGACGGTGCTGCTCTGCGCCAATCCGGAGGCGGAGGCCGCCCGGTCGGTCGACGTGTTCATCGGGGTGGACACCGGACCCGAGGTGGTCACCGGGTCGACCCGGATGAAGGCGGGCACAGCGCAGAAATTGGTGCTCAACACGTTCTCGACCGCCGTCATGGTGCGCCTGGGTCGGGTCTACTCGAACCTCATGATCGATATGGTGGCCACCAACGCGAAACTCCGTGGTCGAATGATCTCGATTCTGGTCGAGGCCACCGGTTGCTCGGAGGAGCTCTCCCGGCAGGCTCTCACCGAGGCCGACGGGGACCTGAAGACGGCGCTCGTTGCCCTCGTCTCGGGCGCCGAGATCGACGCCGCCCGGGCCGCGCTGGCCCGCTCGGCCGACCAGGTGCGCGGCGCTCTCGCCCTGCTCGCCTCCTAGCGCCACTCGCGCCGGGAAGCGAACGCGCCCTCGGATTGTTCATCTGGCCGGGGGGTAATAACACCCCCGTGAATGAACCGACCGGTCCACGGGTGCGTATCTGGCAGTGACCAGGATCGCATCGCGGTGGTGACCCGGGTCGCTGTGCCCCCACGGCGGGCGGTGTTGCCATGGTGCGGTAACCCGTACGTGGTGCCCAGTGGCGAGCCACCCGATGGGGTGCTGACAGCAAACATGGACCGTGCTCTCAGCTACTACTCAGGCATTCGTGACACTTTCGACTCACGACGAGGAATCCCCGACACGTCTCATCTGTTGTGTAGGTGTCAGCACCGATCGGCACAGCAGAAGTTACCAGGGGCTGACAGGTGTGGGGAATGGCAAGGAACCGGGCAACCGGCGCGAGCGAGGGGACCGTGGGCAACGTGGACAAGAACATCGGCATGCGAACCGACGAGGTTGCCGAGGAGCGCGACCTGGTCGGCGTCTACCTGCACGAGATCTCCCGGACGCCACTGCTGGACGCCGCCAAGGAGGTCGATCTCTCCAAGGCGATCGAGGCCGGCCTCTACGCCGAGCACCTGCTCGGTGAGGAAGCCGTTCCCGCCGGTGTCGACCGGGCCGACCTGGAGTGGCTGGTCGTCGAGGGCGAGCGGGCGAAGGACCTCTTCATTCGCGCCAACCTCCGACTGGTCGTGTCGATCGCCCGGCGCTACGTGCGCTCGGGGATGCCCATGCTGGACCTGATCCAGGAGGGCAACACCGGCCTCGTCCGGGCGGTCGAGAAGTTCGACTACGAGCGCGGCTACAAGTTCTCCACCTACGCCACCTGGTGGATCCGCCAGGCGATCAGCCGGGCGATCGCCCAGCAGGAGCGCACCGTCCGTCTGCCTGTGCACCTGGTGGAGGACGTCAACCGGATGCGCAACGTGGCCCGGCAGTTGACCCGTGAGTTGGGCAGCGACCCGGAGCCGGAGCAGATCGCCAACGCCCTCGGCGTCACCGTCGAGCGGGTGAACGAGCTGCGCCGCTGGTCGCAGGACACCGTTTCGCTGGACACCCCGGTGGGCGACGACGGCGACACGAACCTCGGTGACCTGGTCGCCGACAGTGACGCGCCATCGCCGGAGGACATCGTCCTCAGCGGCCTGGAGCGGCAGCGCATCGAGGGGCTGCTCAATCACCTCGACGACCGGTCCGCCGGCATCATGCGGGCCCGCTACGGGCTGGAGGACGGCCGGGAGCACTCGCTCACCGAGGTCGCGTCCCGGTTCTCGCTGTCCCGCGAGCGGATCCGGCAGCTGGAGATCCAGGCCCTCGGCCGGCTCCGCGAGCTGGCTCGGGCGGAGGGGCTGCAAGCAGCCTGAGCTGGTAGTAATAACGGCGAACGGCCGGCGTCCGATAGGGGGACGCCGGCCGTTCGCCGTTTCCGATAGTGGTTAGCGCACCCGGCCGTAACCCTGGATGGACATCATGTTCATGCCACGCTTGAGCACGTTGCGACCGGCGCTGGGCGCGTCGATCACCTGACCGTCGCCCACGTAGAGGGCGACGTGCCCGAGCCCGCTGTAGAAGACCAGGTCGCCGGGGCGTAGCTCGCCCCGCCCGATGTGGGCGACAGCGCCCCACTGCATCCTGGTGTTGTGCGGCAGGGACTTCCCGGCCGCCCGCCAGGCCGCCGAGGTCAGGCCGGAACAGTCGTAGCCGTTCGGCCCGTCGGCAGCCCAGACGTACGGCTTGCCGATCGCGCCGAACGCGTAACGCACCGCTGTGCCGGCGGCACCGGACACGGCGGGCACGTTCTTGGCCTCGGTCGTCGCCGCCTTGGGCTCGGGTCGCTCGGTGGCGGCCCCGTACGCCTGCCGGCGCAGCTCGTACAGCTTGGCCAGGTCCTGCTCGATCTGCTTCTTACCCGCGGCGAGCTGACGAGCCTGTGCGGCCTGCCGGGTCAAGGTCGCGCCCAGTCGGGCCTTCTCGTCGAGCAGCCGCTGCTGGTCGGCCGTGAAGCCGGAGATGCGCTCCTGCCGCTGGCGGGTCAACTGCTCGATCGCGCCGAGCCGGTCCAGCAGTGCGGCCGAGCCGCCCGGGCGCAGCAGAGCGTCCGCGGTGCGCAGGCCGCCACTCTTGTACGCGGTGGACGCGAGCTCCGCCACGTCGGCCCGGCTCTGCTCAACCTGCTGTTCGAGCGGGCCGATGCGGGTCTGTAATCGGGCCACGGCGGCCTCGTTTGTCTTGATCTCCTCACGCAACTTGTTGTACGACTCGACGACCCGCTCCAACTCGGCCGAGGACGTCTCGATCCGGCGGGTCAGGTCGGCGGGGGACGGCTCGGCCTGGGCCACCGCCGTCGGGGCGATAAGCGCGGCCGACATGCCGACCAGCGCCACGGTGCGCAGCAGATTTCTCAGGGATGACAAGAGCGAAAGGCCCCTCTCCCACGGCCGCCGGAGCTGCTGACGCCCTCGACGACACCGGCCGGGGCCATCCGGGCGGACGGCACTGGGCCGGACCGGCTCGCCCAACCTAACCCGGGACGGATGTCGCTCGCAGTTGAAGCAGTGGCGAAAGTTGGGTGAGTTGCGGGTCGGGCTACTGGGCTGGGTGGCGCCATGGTGGCTGATGACGCCTGCCAACGAGGGAACATCGCCCTTTTAGCGACCTACTGACGGATATGCGACCTTCGTCGTTCCGGGCGTATGCCGCCAGATTCCTGGTCGCCATAACCGATAAAAGATGAAATGGATGCTGTTTCGCGGCGATGTCACCCGGTCGTGGCGAGCTGTCGAGACCCGGTAAATGCCCAGGTCGACTGGCGGCGGCCCAACACAATGAAGTCCGAGCCGGGAATCCCGTCGACAGGCAGCGATGAATCGCCGACGGATCCACTCGGCCAACCGTCCCCTTCGGGAGGAACCGTGAATCGTGAAGGCGCAAAGACGCGACCGCCGCGAACGGTGCCGGGTGCCCGGTCGACCCTGCTGTACGCGCGGCCCGGCATCATCGTGACCGTCGACCGGTTCACCGTCGGTCGGAACAGTTACCGGGTCGCCGACCTGACCCATCTGCGTACCACCCGGGGTCCGCACGACCGGATCGCCGTCCGGGCCGTGGTCATCACCGCCAGCATGCTCGGCGGTGTGGGGGTGCTTCTCGGCTTCACCGGCGGTCTGCACCGCCTCACCGCCGGGGCGTACCTGATCCTCGGCGCGGTGCTCCTGCTCCCGGCCGCTCTCGCCCTGGTCGGCGATCGCTGGCGCCCACCGCCGCACGAACTGTGGGGGTGGTACCAGGGCTCGGAGGTGCTGCTGTTCAGCGCCGAGGACGAACGGCAGTTCGGCCAGGTCACCCGGTCGCTGCTGCGGGCCCGGGAGGTCAACCGCTACGGCAGTTGGGTCGACCCGCTCGCCTCCGCGGACCCGTGGCGGCCCAACCGATGACCCGACGGCGGTGGGCCGGAGCCGGGTTGGCCCACCGGCCGTTCAGCAAGCTCAGCGGGCGACCGGCTCCGGAGCCCGTGCCTCCTGCGGTGCCGCCACCCAGGCGCTGACCCGCCGTTCGGCGTAGAACGAGACGAACGGCACCGTGCCGGCCAGCATCACCAGCAGCATCCGCTTCAGCGGCCAGTCGGCTCGGCGGCTCAGGTCGAACGCGGCCACCAGGTAGATCATGTAGAGGAAGCCGTGCGCCGGCCCGATGGTCTCCACGACGACCGGGTTGTCGAACGCGTACTTCAGCGGCATGCCGATCACGACTAGCAGGATCAGCACCACGCCCACGATCCAGGCGATCACGCGGTACCGGGTAAGGGCAGCGCCCACCTTCGTCCGTCCTTCCGAGCCCGGCTCAGCCGGGATAGTCACCGGGCCGGGCGCCCGGATTGGCGTTCAACCATGACAGGTAGTGGTTGTAGGCGGCCAGGTCGGTGTCCTCGACGACATCGCCGGTGGCCGGCACCCGGGACACCCGCACCGGGCGGCGTACCGCTGGTCGGGATCCGGTGGTGACCGCCGGGGCGGGCTCGACGGCCGGATCAGCGGGCGGCGCGTCGGCCTCCGCCGCCCTGCGGCGGGCCAGCTTCACCTCACGCCACCAGACGTAGACCACGAAGCCGGCGAAGATCGGCCACTCGACCGCGTACCCCCAGCTCAGGCTGTTGCCGGCGGTGGCCCGGCTGATCTGCCACCAGCCCAACCCGAGGAAGCCCACGACCAGCACGACCATGGCCACGTGGCGTGCGATCCACGCCGGGGTCCAGAGCCGCCTCATGACATTGAGGGTACCGGGGGCGCTTCCGGTCTCCGACACCGTGTCGTAGTCGTCGCCTCCCCGGCTTGGTTTGGCATCACCACGCCTGGGCAATCGTCTAGACGCCAGCCCACACGAGATCAAGGGGGGCGATCATGACCGGATCGGTACGTGAGGACGGCTTCGCGTCCAGCGGCAGTGCGGATATGAGCCCGGAGCAGCGGGTGCCCGAGTGGGGCGGCGATCAGCTCGCCGACCCGGCCGGCGCTCCAGGCCTCGACGGCGACCTGCTCGGCATCGACCCGACGGAGCTGACCGACGAGGACCTGATCCGCGAGATGCACAGCCTGCACCGGACCCGCCTGGACACCCTGCGGCACGCGGCGGACTCCGCACTCGCGAACCACCTGCGGCGCACGGCAGAGCTGGAGACCGAGTACCTGGCCCGCCACCCGGGTCGCGAGGTCGATCCCAGCCGCCTGCGGGGCGCGTGATGTCGGCGCGCGCCGTGCGCGGCATGTCCGCGCCACCCGAGGTGGTCTTCAGCACGGCCACCGACCCCGACCGTGCCTCGGCCTGGCTGCCGGAGCCGCTGCGCGGCGACGGCAGCCCCGCCGCGGAGATCAGCGGCGAGGAGCTTCGCGCCCGCTGGGGCGACGGCGACGCCGACGACTGGTCCGCCGAGATCCGGGTGGAGCCGGCCGATTCCGGCGGCGCCCGGATCCAGCTCGACCTGGCCGACGGGTCCGGCGGGCCCGGTCCGGACCAGTTGGCCGACGAGGCGCTCACCAACCTGGCACGCGAGGTCGCCGACAACCTCCAGGCCGGCTGAGCCGGCCGCGCGGGACGCCGTTCCCGCACCACCACCACAGTTGAGGAGATCGGGTGAGCGACACTGGCCTGCGACAGAAGGCGGCCCGGCTGCGCCGGGCGTACGCGCCGCACGAGCACCGGCCGCTCGGCGGCTACCTGGTGGCGATGGGCGCCTACGCCGGGGTGACAGGGGCTCTCGCCGGCCTGGTCAAGGCGACCGGCCGCCCGGTGCCGGAGCGTCCCGCGCCGTCCGACGTGGTGCTGCTCTCCATCGCCACGCACAAGCTGAGCCGGTTGCTGTCCAAGGACGCGGTGACCAGCCCGTTGCGGGCGCCGTTCACCCGCTACGACCGTCCGATCGGCAGCGGCGAGGTGATGGAGCAGGTGCGTGACTCGGGCAGCCCCACCCGGCACGCCATCGGCGAGCTGCTGAGCTGCCCGTTCTGCTTGGCGGTCTGGGTGGCCACCGGGTTGACCGGTGGCCTGGTGCTCGCGCCCCGGCTCACCCGCCTGGTGGCCACCGCGCTGACGGCGGTCGCCGCGTCCGACTTCCTCCAGATGGCGTACGCGACGGCTCAGCAGGCCGCCGAGGGTGGGCATCAGGACGACGACTGACGAGCAGGACGCGAGAAGGGGGGCCGGTAGACACCGGCCCCCCTTTCTCGTACGCCTCAACGTTGCATGCCGGACCAACCGTGTGGCGACTCCGGCTCCCGTTCGTCCTCGTCCGCCCCGGTGATGATGTCCCGATCCACCGCCGTGCGGTCGTGCTCGTTGGCGAAGTCCGGCTCGGGCGTGGTGTCCCTGCCCTTCGGGGGCTGACCCAGCGCCGGCACCTTCTCGTCGTGGTCCTCGTGGTGCGTCATGTCGGTGTCCCTCCTGCGGTCATTCACGCGATGGTGCCGCCCAGGTCGCTCAGCCGACGGAACCGCCCAGCAGGTCGCTGGCCTCGTCCACCGCGTACTCGCCCTCGGGAAGCGCGTCGATGCGGGCGAGCAGGTCCGGCGGAATCTCGGCGGCCACCGCCCGGCGATAGATCTCCGCCTGTGTGACCCGCTCCTGCGCCCGGAAAATGTCGTCGAGCAGGTCGTCGAGGGCCTGGGTATCCGGCTCACCGGCCACTGATGCGTCGTCGGTCACATCGATCAGCTACCCGGGGCGGAATCGGTCAAACGTCACGCCGATGGCCGACGTACGGGACTCACCAGGGCAGTTCCCCTGCTTCGTCCTGGAAGGTCCCTGTCGGCCCGGTCGGCTCCAGGGTCGCCAGGCGTACGACCTGTCGGGCGCTCTCCTCTACCGGTCGCCCGATGCCGAAGGCGGCGGTCATGTCGGTGGCGGTGGGGCCCGGTTCGAGGGCGTTGAACTTGATGCCCGGCTGTGACTTGGCGTACTGCACGGTCAACATGGTGGCCGCGGACTTGGACGCCGAGTACAACGCGAGCGACATGCCGAACTCAGGCCGCTCAGGGTTGTTCACCGCCCAGAACGATCCGGCGCTGCTGGAGATGGTGACGACTGTGGGATTCGACGACTTGCGAAGCAGGGGCAGCGCCGCCTCGGTGACGCGCACGATTCCCACCGCGTTGGTGTCGAAGGATCGCAGCGCGGCAGGGCCGTCGAGCTCGGTCTCCAGAATGCCCGCGTTGTGCACCAGGACGTCGAGTCGGCCCTCGGCCGAGTCGACAGTCGCCAGTGCGGTGCGCACTGACGCGTCGTCGGTGACGTCGAGCTGGACGAATCGCGCTCCGAGCGCCGCGGCGGCCTGCTCGCCCCGCTCGACATTCCGCGCGCCGATGTAGACCTCGTGCCCCAACTCCAGAAGCTGTCTGGCGGTCTCGAAGCCAATGCCCTTGTTGGCTCCGGTGATCAGTGTGACGGTCATGTCCCGAACGCTAACCACGGCAGTTCGGCGTACCCGGAGCCCTCTTGGGACCGGGGTCTGACAGGACCCCCTCTGATCGCTGGGACTGCCATCGGCACGTCTCAGATGTTCACGGGCTGGACTGCTTGTGGTTCGCGGACGGCAGGTAGGCCGGCGGCGGCAAGGAGGGTCAGCTTCTCCGCGTCACTGGACCCGGTGTCGGGATGAAAGACGACGAGCATCAGGCCATCCGCTCCGGCGATGCCCAGCCGTTCCCGATTGAGGGTCAGCTCCCCGACCTGCGGGTGATTGAGCCGAATCGGCGTTCCGCGCTGTCCGCGTACGTCATGTCGTGCCCAGAGCTGGCGAAATCGGACGCTCGCCAACGAGAGTTCTCCAGTGAGTTCGATGAAGCGTGGGTCGTCTATGTCGGTGCCCACTGCCTGTCGCAGGTTCGCGACGAAGCACTCCGTGATGTTCTCCCAATCCGGGTGCAGTGCCTGCTCGGCGGGATTCAGGAACAGATCCCTGAGCTGATTTCCCCCTTCGGCAAGGCTTGGGGATAGGGCTCTGGCGAGGCTGTTCGAGGCCAAGATGTCGAAATACCGTCCCTCGATGAAGGCGGGTTGGACGAGGGAGCCCAGGAGTTTGAGCGCACCGGCCGGAACGGTTTCCTTACGCTGTCGACGTCGGCGCTGTCGGGGAGTGTCAGCGACCAGCTTCAGCAGGTAGGCCAGGTGCTCGTCGTCGAGTTGGAGTACGCGTGCGATGGACTCGAGCACCTGCACGGACGGGTTTCGGTCGCGGCCCCGCTCCAAGCGCAGGTAGTAGTCAGCGCTGACGCCGGCAAGCATGGCGACCTCCTCGCGGCGCAGGCCCGGCACACGTCGCACACCCCCGTCGGGGATGCCGGCCTGCTGGGGTGTCACCAGCGCCCGTCGAGCACTCAGAAAAGCGCCAAGGTCGTTCGACATCTCGCTCACAAAATCAATCGTATGACCGGGACAGACGGTTGACGGGGGCCCTGTCGCACCCCCGGCTTGCGCCCCGGCCCACGTACAGACAGCGCCGCCCCCGGCCTTGTGGGCCGGGGGCGGCGCTGGTGTCGGTGTGCAGGTCGCCTCTCGGCGAGTGGCACTACGCGGCTCCAGCCGGACGGTATTCCGCGAAGGCTATTTAGGTGAGGCCCGGGGACACTGGACACACCGACACCCCTGTCAACGAGCCGGCCCCCGCTCGTGTTCCGTGGGTAGTGGTGTCGGCGGTCACACAGTCGTCGACAGGGTGGCCCGGCGGGCCCGCACGGCCGAGGCGAGGTGGTCGAGCACCTCGGCGGTGTCGTCCCAGCCCAGGCAGGCGTCGGTGACCGACCGGCCGTACTCCAGCTCCCGGGTCGGGTCGAGCTCCTGCCGGCCGGGCAGCAGGAAGGACTCCAGCATCACGCCGGTGATCCCACGCTGGCCGGCGGCCAGTTGGGCGGCCACGTCCGCGGCGACCAGCGGCTGGTTGCGGTGGTCCTTGCCGCTGTTGGCGTGACTGGCGTCGATCACCAGCCGCTCCGGCAGGTCGGCGGCGCGGAGCAGGTCGAGTGCCCCGGCGACCGACTCGGCGTCGTAGTTGGGCCGGCCGCCCCCACCGCGCAACACCAGGTGCCCGTCGGTGTTGCCCCGGGTGTGCATGATCGCCGGGGTGCCGGAGAAGTCGATGCCGGGGAAGACGTGCGGCACCCCGGCGGCGCGGATCGCGTCCACTGCCGTGCCGATGCTGCCGTCCGGGCGGTTCTTCATGCCGATCGGCATGGACAGGCCGGAGGCGAGCTGGCGGTGCACCTGGCTCTCCACGGTGCGGGCACCGATCGCGCCCCAGGCCACCGTGTCCGCGATGTACTGCGGGGTGATCGGGTCGAGGAACTCGCAACCCACCGGCAGGCCGAGGCGGAGCACGTCGAGCAGCAGCGCACGGGCCAGCCGCAGGCCGGTGTTGACGTCCCCGCTGCCGTCCAGGCCGGGATCGTTGATCAGGCCCTTCCAACCGACAGTCGAGCGTGGCTTCTCGAAGTAGACCCGCATGACGATCAGCAGGTCGTCGGCGAGCCGGTCGGCTGCCGTCCGAAGACGCTGCGCGTAGTCCAGGGCGGCGGCCGGGTCATGCACCGAGCAGGGACCGACCACCACCAGCAGGCGGTCGTCCTCGCGGTCCAGCACGCGACCGACAGCGCGGCGGCCGGTCAACACGGCCGACGCGAGCGGGGCGTCCAGGGGCAACTCGTGGTGCAGCAGGGCGGGCGTGGTCAGCGGCACGACACGGTCGATCCGCTGATCGCTGACCCGATCGGTCTCCGGGGTCGTCACGGTGGGCATCCTTCCGCCGACCGTGCCCGGGGCCGGTGCCCGGGACGAGCCGGCTGCTCGTACGCAAAAGGGCAGGAACGACAGCTCCTGCCCAGCCGGCTCGGTCCGTGGTGACGTCAGTTCATGGTGAAGTCACCGGCGTGCGAGCCGGCTGCCTAAACCATCGATAGGAACGCGTCACCGGGCCAGCGTACCCGACCGGACGCGGTCACCCGTCCTGTCGTCCCAAGATGCGGGGCGAAGATCGCGTGCCGGGGGCGCGGTCGGGGTAACAGGGGTGCCATGACACACGAGCAGAGCGATCAGGACCGGGTGGAGTCCCGCGCGCACCACCTCCTGCCCGAGGAGAAGGCGGTGGGCAGTGACGACCCGGAGGCGCAGGCGGAGGCCATCCTCGCCGAGTCGGACATCCGCGAGGGGGACCAGAACGCCGCCCCGGACACGGTGCTGGAACGTCGTACCTCGGATCAGACAGTGGTGGCGGTCGAACCGCCGGACTGAGCGGTCGCCCCACGGGCCCGGCGCGACCCCCGGTAGGTCTGGTCTCGTAGCCAGGCCAGCGGACCTGCCACCCGCAGTTCGGGTGGCAGGTTGCGCACCGGGTCGAACGCGAGCGCCGCGTCCTCCTCCGCGCTGAGCTGGGCACCGAGACTGACCTGCCCGACCAGCCGCCACGGCCCCACCGCCGACGCGACAGCGAGCACCAGGCGCGGGGTGTCCGTCCGGGTCGCGGCGGCCGCCGTGGCCAGGCTGCGACCGAGGTCGGCCGAGTCGGGATCGGCCAGCGCGGCCAGCCAGAGGCGGCGCCGACCCGCGCGATAGCACGTGATCGTGCTGTACGTGCCTGTGAAGCGGCGTCGGGGCAGCGGCAGGTTCCGCAGCACCGGGGCCGCGCCGCTGGAGCTGACCAGCAGGTCGAAAGGCCGGCCGTCGTCGCGGTGCAGGCGCAGCGCGAGGCCCAGGACGTCGGGCCAACTGCCGGGCGTGGGCGTCCCCTTGGAGAGCCGGACGGTGGTCCGGTACCCACCGGGGTGGTCCAGCAGAGCGACCCCGGTGGGCGGTCCGGGCGTACCCCAGATCACCGTCTCGCCGACGAACGAGCGACCGGCCGGATGCAGTAGCCGGCCGCGGCGCAGCCGGCCGAGTGCGGTGCTGAGGCGTTCGACGGCGGTGGCGGACCGGCCGGCGGACCGGGACGGAGGCGGGGTGGCGGTCATTGCTTCCCGGTACCCCGCGCGGCGGCTCCGATGCCGCCCGGGTCGGCTCGCCGACCGACGGCACGTCACCTTTCCGCCCCCGAGATCGGATAGCGTCGGGGGCATGCCCGACAGCGGTTACCCCTGGCCCATTCAGACGTCCCGACTGGACAACGGCCTGCGCGTGGTGGTGAGTGAGGATCGCACCGCACCCGCCGTGGCCGTCAACCTCTGGTACGACGTCGGCTCCCGGCACGAGCCGGCTGGGCAGACCGGTTTCGCCCACCTCTTCGAGCACCTGATGTTCGAGGGCTCGGTGAACGTGGCGAAGACCGAGCACATGAAGCTGATTCAGGGCTCCGGTGGCTCGCTCAACGCCACCACCAACCCGGACCGGACCAACTATTTCGAGACGGTCCCGGCCGAGCACCTGGAGCTGGCGCTCTGGTTGGAGGCCGACCGGATGGGCGGCCTGGTCCCCGCCCTCACCCAGGAGACGCTGGACAACCAGCGGGACGTGGTGAAGAACGAGCGCCGGCAGCGCTACGAGAACGTGCCGTACGGCGACGCCTGGCTGCGGTTGCTGCCGTTGCTCTACCCGCCGGGGCACCCCTACCACCACGCGACGATCGGCTCGATGGCCGACCTGAACGCCGCCGACCTGGCCACCTTCCAGGCGTTCCACCAGACCTACTACGCGCCGAACAACGCGGTGCTCACAGTGGTCGGCGACGCCACCGCCTCCGACGTGTTCGCGCTCGCCGACAAGTACTTCGGCGCGTTGCCCGCCCGCGACGACATCCCGCCGGCACCGGAAGGCCGCAACGTGCCCGCCACCGGGCAGACGGCCGTCGAGTCGGTGAGCGCCGACGTGCCGGCGCCACGGGTCTACATCGCCCACCGCAGCTACCCGTTCGGCAGCCCGGGATACAACGTGATCACCGTGCTCGCCACAATCCTGGGCAGCGGCCGGGGCAGCCGGCTCTACCAGCGCCTCGCCGACGGCGAGCGGATCGCGCAACCGGACCTGGTCGGGGCGTACGGGGTGGACCTCGCACACGCCCCGGCACCGCTGATCGCCACCGCCACCGCCCGCCCCGGAGTGAGCGCCGAGCGGCTGGCCGAAGGGCTGGCCGAGGTCGTCGACGAGCTGGCCACAGTGCCGGTCACCGCCGCCGAGCTGGATCGGGCCAAGGCGTTGCTCAGCACCGGGTGGTGGCGCCAGCTGTCCACAGTCGACGGCCGCGCGGACCTGCTCGGCCGCTACACCACGCAGTTCGGCGACCCGGCCCGCATCGCCGAGCAGTTGCCGGCCCTGCTCGCGGTCACCGCCGAGCAGGTCGCCGAGGCCGCCGCCGACGTGCTCGCCACCGACCGGGTGACCCTGACCTACCTGCCCGAGGAGACCTCATGACGCTGATCGCCGACCGTCCCGGCCCGGGCGCCGCCCGCCCGTACCGGTTCCCGCCGGTGGTCCGCCGCGCCGTGGCCGGTGGTCAGGTAGTCGCCGCGCACCTGCCGGGGCAGAACCTCGCAGTGGCCCTGCTGCTGCTCGACGTGGGCGCGGGCCAGGAGCCGGTCGGCAAGGAGGGTCTGTCCGGCGTACTGGCCAAGGCGCTGGAGGAGGGGACCGCGCAGCGGGACGCCGCCGCGTACGCGCTCGCCGTCGAAGGGCTCGGCACCGCTCTGTCGACCGGTCTGGACTGGGACTCGTTCCAGGCCAGCGTGGTGATCCCGGTGGACCGGCTGAGCGCCGCAGTGGAACTGCTCGCCGAGGCGGTCCGGACGCCCAGGCTCGACCCCGTCGACGTCCGCCGGGTCCGCGACGACGAGGCGACCGCGCTCCGGATGGACTGGGCCAACCCCGGCCCGCGCGCCGATGCCGCGCTGCGCGCTGATCTGTTCGGCGCGCAGAACCGCTGGGGACGGCCGATGCACGGCGACCCGGAGTCTGTCGCCGGGTTGGACGTGGAGGACGTCACGGTTTTCCACTCGGAGTGGTTCCTGCGCCCCGGCACCCTGATCGTCGCCGGTGACCTGGACCGGATCGACCTGGACGCGCTGGCCGCGGCGGCGTTCGCCGGCACCGGTGGTGGCCCCACCGAGCGGGGCGGTCCGATCGAGGTGCCGCTGCACAGCGGTCGGCGGATCATTGTGGTGGACCGGCCCGGCTCGGTGCAGTCCACGCTGCGGCTGGGCCACCCGTCACCACACCGGGCGCACCCCGATTACGTGCCGATGACGCTCGCCGGCACTGTGCTCGGCGGGGCGTTCACCTCCCGACTCAACCACCTGCTGCGGGAGGTGCACGGCTACACCTACGGCATCCGGGGCGACTTCGCCGCGTCGCGGCGGTTCGGTCGGTTCGCTGTCAGTTCCGGCGTGCAGACGGCTGTCACCGCGCCGGCTCTGGTCGAGGCGGTGGGCGAGATCACCCGTACTCAGGCCACCGGGGTGACCGAGGACGAGCTGGAGGTGGCCCGTTCCTGGCGGGCCGGGCAGCTCTCGGTCGAGTTGCAGAGCCCTCGGGCGATCGCGTCCGCGCTGACCACCCTGGTGGTGCACGACCTGCCGGACGACTACCACGCGCGGTTGCGTGAGTCGCTGCTCTCCGCCGACGTGGACCAGGTCTCCGCGGCGGCAGCCACCCACCTGCACCCGGAGGCTCTCACCCTGGTCATCGAGGGCGACGCCGCAGTGATCCGCGACGACCTGGAGGCCACAGCCCTAGGAGACCTCCTCCCCTGATCCCACCGACATCGCCGTTGATCAAGAGGTTTGCGTCATCTGGAGCACGGTTGTTGACGCAAATCTCTTGATCGACAGCTGTAGGGCGGGGTGTGAGGTGGGACCCGGGGGGTGGGAAAGGGCTCCCGGTTTCGGGGGTGGGGTCGGTAGCCTCGCGGGCATGAGGATCGGCATTGTGGGGGCCACCGGCCAGGTCGGTGGCGTGATGCGGCAGGTGCTGGCGGAGCGGGAGTTCCCAGCGGAGCAGGTGCGGTTGTTCGCCTCGGCGCGGTCCGCCGGGCGTACGCTGCCGTGGCGCGACGGCGAGGTGACAGTCGAGGACGCCGCGACCGCCGACTATTCCGAGCTGGACATCGTGCTCTTCTCGGCCGGTAAGGGCACCGCCCGCGAGCTGGCGCCCCGGGTCGCCGAGGCTGGCGCCGTGGTGATCGACAACTCGTCGGCGTTCCGGATGGACCCGCAGGTGCCGCTGGTGGTCGCCGAGGTCAACCCGCACGCCGCACTGGACCGGCCCAAGGGCATCATCGCCAACCCGAACTGCACCACGATGGCCGCGATGCCGGTGCTGCGTCCGTTGCACGCCGAGGCCGGCCTGGTCGGCCTGGTCGTCTCCACCTACCAGGCGGTCTCCGGCGCTGGGCTGGCCGGTGTGGCCGAGCTGGACGAGCAGGTCCGCAAGGTGGCTGAGCACGCCGCCGGGCTGGCCTTCGACGGGTCGGCAGTCGAGTTCCCCGCGCCCCGCTCGTTCACCCAGCCGATCGCCTTCAACGTCCTCCCGCTCGCCGGTTCGATAGTCGACGACGGCTCCTTCGAGACGGACGAGGAGCAGAAGCTCCGCAACGAGAGCCGCAAGATCCTGGAGATCCCCGACCTGTTGGTCTCCGGCACCTGCGTCCGGGTGCCGGTCTTCACCGGGCACTCGCTCCAGATCAACGCCCGGTTCGCCCGGCCGCTCACCCCGCAGCGCGCCCACGAACTGCTGGCCGACGCGCCCGGGGTGGCACTGACCGACGTCCCGACCCCGTTGCAGGCCGCTGGTCAGGACCCGACCTACGTGGGCCGGATCCGCGCCGACGAGACCGTCGAGTACGGGCTGGCGCTGTTCTGCTCCAACGACAACCTGCGCAAGGGCGCAGCGCTTAACGCTGTGCAACTCGCCGAGTTGGTCGCCGCAGAGCGCCGCTGACCGGCACGGTTGCCGAAACACCGAGCCCTCGCCGTCCGTCGGCGAGGGCTCGGTATGCCGTTGCGGGTGGTCGCCCCGCCGTTCGGGTGGTCGCCCGCGGCGGCCGGCAGGTCGTGCTTGGATGGGTCGGAGACGATCGTCCAACCTGGAGGACACCATGCCGGATGACCGCACCCAGCAGGCGTTGACCGATCTGGTGGCCGGCCGCTCGATGGGCGTGCTCGCCACCATCAAGCGGGACGGGCGTCCGCAGCTGTCCACGGTGCTCTACTCCTTCGACCGGGACGCGGGCCTGATCCGGGTCTCGGTCACCGACGGCCGCGCCAAGACCGCCAACCTGCGCCGCGACCCGCGTGCCAGCTTCCACGTCAGCAGCGAGGACGGCTGGGCGTACGCGGTGGTCGAGGGTCGCGCCGAACTGACCCCGCCGGCCACTCAACTCGGCGACGAGACTGTCGAGGAGTTGGTGGCGCTCTACCGGGGGCTGAGCGGCGAACACCCCGACTGGGACGAGTACCGCCAAGCCATGGTCGACGAGGGACGGATCGTGCTACGCCTGCACGTCGAGCGGCTCTACGGCATGCCGCCCCGAGGCTGACCCGCCCACAGTCGATCAGCCCGGCTCGATAACTGTCACGCCGGGCCAACGCTGCGCCGGCCGGTGCCGGGCCAACCGCTGCCGCGACCCGGCCACGTCCACCCGGGCCGGGTTGTGCCGCCACACCCCGACCAGCAGATCCGTCAGGCCGTACGGGGCGCAGACCCTGAGCCCGCCGGCCGGGTCCAAGCGGACGGCCACCGCTGTCGCGTACTCCGGCCAGGTGGCGACGGCCTCGGCCACGCTTCGGTACGGCTCGATCGGGTCGCCGCCGAACTTGGCCGCGTACCAGGTGTGCACCGCCGCCTGGTTGCGCGCCTGCCACGGCGGCTGCGGCCACATCTCCGCCAGCCGGGCGGTGGCCCGGTCGTCGTCGACGCGGCTCAGCCTCGCCGGGTCGAAGAAGACCACGTCGACGTCGCGGACCCGCGCCGGATCGAACCCGTCGCCGTACCGCTCGCCCCAGACCAGGTCGCGCAGTGCGCCCGCGCCGATCCAGGCGTCCGGCAGCCCAGAGTCGCGCACCACAAGCAGCGCTCGGGTCAGCCAGGCGCTGCCGGCGACCAGTTCCCGCAACTCATCCTCGCCCGTCATCATCCGCCCACCGTAGGCAGCGGAGCCCCCGCGCGCGGGTGTCCCGCCCGTCGACGGGTATACCGCCCTGCTGCGCCATTGCGGGACGTCGGGGAGGGGGTGGGCGATGAGCGCCGGTACGAGCAGCGACGAGACCGGCCCCGCGGGCCCGACCCTGCGGCGCGAAACCTCCCGGTTGCTGTCGTTCAGCGACGGGGTCTTCGCCATCATCATCACGCTGCTGGTGCTCGATCTCCAGCCGCCTCGGGTCGGCCGGGGTCAGCTTCTGCACGCGCTGATCGAGCAGTGGCCGGCGTACCTCGCCTATGTCACGTCGTACGTGTACGTGGCGGTCGGCTGGCTGAACCACCGAGCCGCGTTCAACCGGGTGGTGAACAGCGGAAAGGCGCTCCAGTGGTACAACCTCGGAGTCCTGTTCAGCACCGCGCTGCTGCCGTTCGCCACCTCGGTCGTCTCGCAGGCAATGCGGGACGGCGACCAGGCCGACCAGCGGACCGGCGTGGTCGTCTACGGCCTGGTCGGCGTGCTGGTCTCGGTGAGCTGGCTGGGGCTGTACCACTACCTCGCCCGGCATCACGATCTGCTGGACCACACGGTGCCGCTCGGGTTCTTCCCGGCCGAACGGGCTCGGGCCGCTGTCGGCCTCCTGGGGTACGCGCTGGCGATCCTGGTCGGATTCCTGGCCAGTCCGCTGTTCGCGCTGGTGATCTTCCTGCTGCTGCCGGCGTTCTACAGCCTGACCAGCAGTGGCCTCTACGAACTGCGACGCCTGCGGCACCCGCGTCGATAGGCCGGGGCCGTCGGCGTTACCCCCTCCCGGGCGGCGGGTAGACGGCCGTGCCGACACCGAGAGGGGAGCACCATGACAACGGTCGGAGAGTTCATGACGACCCGGTTGGTGACGATGGACGGCAACGACACGCTCATCGCAGCCGCGCAGGAGATGCGTGACAGCGCGATCGGCGATGTGGTGGTGACTGACGGCGACAGTGTGGTCGGCATCGTCACGGACCGGGACATCACGGTCCGAGGTGTCGCGGAGAACATGGACCCGGGCTCGACCCGGTTGAGCCAGATCACCACTCGCGACGTGATCACGGTGAGTCAGTACGACGACGCCGTGGCCGCCGCGGACCTGATGCGGACGTACGCCGTACGCCGACTTCCGGTGATCGACGACGGGCGCCTGATCGGCCTGGTGTCGATGGGTGACCTCGCGGTCGAGCGCGAACCGCAGTCGGTCCTGGCCGATATCAGCGCCGACGACCCGAACAACTGACCCGTCCGCCGCGGCGCGCGCCGGCTCTCCCTTCCGGGAGGGCCGGCGCTGTGGCGTCTCCACCCCTTCGGTGATCAAGAGATTCGCGTCACGACACGCCGGAAGCGATGACGCAAAGCTCTTGATCACCGGCGCAGGGCGGGGTGGGTGACGGCTCACCCGAATTGGGCGAGGTTGAGCGGGGGAGTGGCGGGGACCCGTGCGGGGACGTGCAACGCCGGCCATCCGTGCGACGCGAGCGCGGTGGGTGGGATCCCGGGCCCGGCAACTGGGAGGAGTGACCCGATGGTGGACGCGACCACGAGGTTCTTCGAGGACCTGGACCGGCGGGGGTACGAACCCCTGCTGGCCAAGACCTCCGGGACGCTGCGGATCGACCTGCACGAGGGGGCGCAGACCCGGCACTGGCTGCTGAGGATCGACCACGGTCGGCTGAACGTCAGTCAGGAGGACCAGGAGGCCGACACGGTGATCGGCGCCAGCCCCGTCCTCTTCGACGACATCGCCTCGGGGCGCGAGCACGGCCTGGCCGCGCTGCTGCGGGGGGACATGACCGTGTCCGGTGACGCGCGCCTCGTCGTACAGGTCGAGCGGATCTTCCCGGGTTCCCCGGACGCCCGTGGGCCGCGTCGGCGATTCGCCGGGGAGGTGCACTGATGGGGCAGAGCAACACGATCCGGATCCTGGACGGCAACACGTTCGTCGTCTGCGAGGACACCGGTGACATCGAGGCGACGCCGAGCGAGCCCACCGGGCTCTTCTCCATCGACACCCGGTTCCTGTCGACCTGGGTGCTGACAGTCAACGGTGAGCGACTCAACTCGCTCTCCTACGACGACCTGCAGTACTTCGAGTCGCGATTCTTCCTGGTCCCGGGGATGGCCACGCACTACGTGGACGCGAAGCTGTCGATCATCCGGGAGCGCACTGTGGGCGGCAGCTTCTGTGAGCAGCTGACCATCCTCAACCACGACGAGAAGCCGGTCGACCTGGAAGTCCGGATGGACGCGGCGTCGGACTTCGCCGACCTGTTCCAGGTCAAGGACGAGATCCTGAACAAGAAGGGCGAGATCTACACCGAGGTGGAGTCGGACCGGCTGCGGCTGGGGTACCGGCGGGGGAACTTCCGGCGGGAGACCGTCATCTCGTCGTCGATGTCGGCCCGGTACGACAGCAAGGGCTTCGCGTACACGGTGCACCTGGAGCCCAACGAGCAGTGGGACGCCTCGATCGACGTGCAGACCCACGCGGTCGGGCCCGGCGGCCGGGACCTGCGCTTCGGGCTGCGCAAACACGGCACCGAGCGGCTCGCCCTCCAGCACGACCTGGAGAAGTGGATCGCCGACGCACCGAAGGTCAACAGTGAGCACGGCCGGGTGGCCAGCACGTACCGGCGCAGCCTGATCGACCTGGCGGCGCTGCGTTTCTCGCCACTGTCGCTGGGCGGCGCCACCCTGCCAGCCGCCGGTCTGCCCTGGTTCATGACCATGTTCGGCCGGGACAGCATCCTCACCTGCCTGCAGACGCTGCCGTTCACCCCGCAGTTGTCGAAGACGACGCTGCGCATCCTGGCGTCGTTGCAGGGCAGCCGGTTCGACGACTTCCGGGACGAGGACCCGGGGCGCATCCTGCACGAGATGCGCTACGGCGAGACCGCGGCCTTCGAGGAGCAGCCGCACTCGCCGTACTACGGCTCGGTCGACGCGACGCCGCTGTTCATCGTGCTGCTCGACGAGTACGAGCGGTGGAGCGGGGACGTCGCGCTGGTCAAGGAGTTGGAGCAGGAGTCCCGGGCCGCGCTGAGGTGGATCGACAACTACGCCGACCTGGTCGGCACCGGCTACATCTGGTACGAGCGACGCAACACCGACACCGGCCTGGAGAACCAGTGCTGGAAGGACTCCTGGGACTCGATCTCCTACTCCGACGGCACGCTGCCACCGTTCCCACGGGCCACCTGCGAGGTGCAGGGGTACGCGTACGACGCGAAGGTCCGCGCGGCCCGGTTGGCGCGCGAGTTCTGGGGTGACCCGGAGTACGCCGACCAGTTGGAGCGGGAGGCGGCAGAGCTGAAGGAGCGGTTCAACAGGGACTGGTGGGTGGACGACGGCGAGTACTTCGCCCTGGCCCTGGACCCGGACGGCCGGCAGTGCGACATCCTCAGCTCCAACATCGGCCACCTGCTGTGGAGCGGGATCGTCGAACCCGAGCGGGCGGAGAAACTCGCCGCGCACCTGGTCGGGCCGCGGCTCTTCTCCGGCTGGGGGGTGCGCACCCTCGCCGAGGGGGAGGCCCGCTACAACCCCATCGGCTACCACAACGGCACGATCTGGCCGTTCGACAACTCGTTCATCGCCTGGGGCCTGCGCCGCTACGGCTTCGCCGAGGAGGCCGCGACCATCGCCAACGGCATCCTGGACGCGGCCACGTACTTCGACGGCCGGTTGCCGGAGGCGTTCGGCGGTTACCCGCGGGAGCTGACCAAGTTCCCGGTGGAGTACCCGACGGCGTGTAGCCCGCAGGCCTGGTCGACGGGTACGCCGCTGTTGCTGCTGCGCACCATGCTCGGTCTGGAGCCGCACGAGGGTCACCTCGCGGTCGAGCCACGGCTGCCGGTGGGGATGGGCCGCATCGAGGTGCTGGACATCCCGGGTCGGTGGGGCCGGGTGGACGCGTTCGCCCGGGGGCGACTGGACCTGGACAACCTCGGCGACTGACCGACTGGGCCGCCGAACCGGCGGTGGCGCGCCACCCGCGACGCCGCCGGTTCTCCACCCAGCCGGTCCCCAGCCGGTCAGGGTAGATTCTGCGAATGCCGGAGCTCGTGTACCCGCCCGTTATCGCCGCCGCCAAGACGCTGTTCCGGGTCCTCGACCTGAAGATCACCATCGAGGGCGCCCACCACGTACCCCGCACGGGCGGGGCGGTGCTGGCCAGCAACCACGTCAGCTACCTCGACTTCATCTTCGCCGGTCTGGGCGCTAACGCGTCTGGCCGGCTGGTCCGCTTCATGGCAAAGGACTCGGTCTTCACGCACAGGATCTCCGGTCCGCTGATGCGCGGGATGCGGCACATTCCGGTGGACCGGCAGGCCGGTGCCGCCTCGTTCCGCGCCGCCGTGGGCGCGCTCAAGCAGGGCGAGGTCGTCGGCGTCTTCCCCGAGGCGACGATCAGCCGGTCGTTCACGGTCAAGGAGCTCAAGAGCGGCACGGTCCGGATGGCCCGCTCGGCGAAGGTGCCGGTGCTGCCTGTCGCGTTGTGGGGCACCCAACGCCTCTGGACCAAGGGTCGCCCGCGCACCCTGACCCGTCGGCACACGCCGATCACCATCCTGATCGGCGAGCCGATCAACCCGGCGGACTTCCCGGACCCGAACGTGCTGGCCGCGGAGCTGACCGCCCGCCTCAGCACCCTCGTCGACCGGGCGCAGCGGGATTATCCGGACACCCCCGCCGGTCCGGACGACACCTGGTGGCAGCCGGCGCACCTGGGCGGCAGCGCGCCCACGCCGGAGGAGGCCGCCGCTCTGGACGCCGCCTCCGAACACCGCGCCCCCAGCGCCTGACGCTGGAGGAGCGTGTCGAAGTCCTCGGCCCGCGAGCCGGCCCGCGGCTGCGACACGCTCCTCAGCTTGCTGGGATCGGGCACGGCAGCACAGTGGAAGCCGCCGCGCGGGCCGTCGGCTTCACCGATGCCCGGACGCTGCGCCGCCTGCGAGCCCGCCCCACGTTGTCGGGTCCGGTCTCGAGCGGTAGTAGTCGTCCCGGGAGTGGAACTCCACAGGCAACGAGCCGGGCAGCGTGATCCGGGTGTCGCCGGCGAGCAGACCGGGACCGGCCCGCAGCAGCAGCACGTCGCGCTCCTGGGCCGAGAGGTCGACCAGTTGTGGACGGTTGAGCCGGAACATGGCCACCGCCCGGCGGACCTGCCGGGCCAGCGCCACGACCTCGGCGGTCGTCCCGCTGAGGGCCAACGCCGGCTGCTGAATGGTGCGCAGCGCGTCGCAGACGATCAGCAACTGCGCCGGGGCGTCCGGCGCGCTCGTCGGCAGCTCCAACCGGGACGGCCACTGCCAGCGGATCTGACCGCTCATCAGGCCGTTCAGTCGGGCCGGCGGTCGGGCCCGGTGCGTGCCGTCGCCGACCAGCGACAGCTGCGAGCCACTGCCCACCCAGCAGATCCGCTGGTCGGTGACTGTCACTGCGACCGGCTCGGGCAACTGCCAACGGCGGCGCACCTCGCTCGGCCCGAGCAGGTAGCCCGCGACGAGCAGCTGGTGTCGCCCGAGCAACCGCTCGCCGGGCATCGGTCGGAGGTTGTAGCGGCGGTCCAGGGTCGGGCCCACGTCGTCGTCGGGGGCGTCGAACCGGTGGGGACCGATGAAGAAGGGGGACGCGTCGGCGTGCATCGTCACGACCTTCCGGTCAGCTGGCTGTGTACTGAAGCCTTCCGGAGCGGAGCGCCCCTGTCATGACGCCTGTTAGGGGGTCGGCCGGTCGTGTGTCGCCTGTGACCGGTAGATGCCGATCTCCTCCGGGCGGACGAGACCGTCCTCGATCGCACGGGCGAGTAGTGCCGCCTTTGTGGCGGCTGGTCGCCCCGCCCGGGTGTACTTGATCCGTGCCCGGTCGACGTACTGCTTCACAGTGTGCTCGCTGATCTGCATCCGCCGGGCCACCGACGCCTTCGACATCGACTGGAACCAGAGCAGCAGCGCCTCACGCTCCTTGTCGGACAACATCGGCCGGTCCGGCCGGGGGTCGCCTACCATCGCACCGGCCAGCGCCGGCGGCACGTACGGGCGGTCGCTCGCGGCGGCCAGCACAGTTTCCACGCAGTGTTCCCGGCCCTCGTGCTTGGCCAGGAACGCCACCGCCCCGGCGTCCAGCGCGGCGAGCATCGTCTGCGGGTCGGTGTGCTCCGAATAGACCACCACCCGCCGGCCGGCGGCGCTCAGCTCGGCCAACTTGTCCAACGCCATCCGCCCGTGCAGTCGCAGATCGAGCAGGATGACGTCGGCGTCCGGCGCCGCCCGCAGCACCGCGTCCGGGTCGTCGCCGGTGGCGAGCACCGTCAGGCGGGGCTCGGTGGCGAGCCAGGCGCGGACCCCCTCGACCACCACCGGATGGTCGTCGACGATCGCCACCCCGACCGGCCGATCGCCGGTCACCGCCGCCACCGGGTCTGCGCCCATCTGATGTTCCCGTCCCGTTCGTAGAGGTACTGCACCGGCCCGTCGTCGTGATCCCCGGGGGGTGGGCCGGTCGACTCCGGCCCCTCCCGGTCCGGCGTGACCAGGCTGACCACCACCTCGTCCGAGCCGGAGACCACTGTCAGACGCGCCCATCCCCGGGCGTCGGCGAGGGTGCCGGTGAGCGGGTCGGCCAGCCTGCGGCGGACCTCCACCGGCAGCGGCGGCGGGGTGCCGATGGTGACCAGGTCGATCGGAAGGCCGTTGCGTTCCGCCAGATCGGCGGCGGCTCGCAACTCGTGCAACAGCGGGTCGGGCACATCGTCGGACTCGGCGATCAGCCGGCGCAGCCGAGCGGCGGCCAGCATGCACCGCCGCTGCACCTCCGGGTCGTCCGGGTCGGCCTGTCCGGCGGCCAGATCGCCGAGGACACGCCCGGCCGCCGAGCTGACCAGGGCGAGCCGGTCCCGGCGTTCCCGAAGGCCCCGCTCGGCGGCATCCCGCTCCGCGGCCATCGCGTGACCGGCGGCCGAGACGGCGGCCCGTTCCCGAGCCAGGCCGACGATGACGGTGCTGCCCACGAAGACCGCCACCGGCAGGGAGAACGTGCCGTAGACGTACATCACGTAACGGGCCACGTCCGCCGGATCGGGGCCGTGCACGAGCACGGCGACCAGGGCGATCAACGCGTGCGTGCCGAGGAGCGCGATCAGCCCCACGACGCGCCGACCCCAGACCGCCAGCACGAAGAACCAGCCGAGCGTGCCCCACACCCAGTTGGCGGCGGTGAACAACTGCCGCTCGCCGGCCGCGGCGAAGACGGCCGCGTCGACGAGCAGCAACAGCCCGGCCAGCGGCCACGGCGGCAGTGGCGAGCCTTGCAGCAGCCGCACCCCGGCCACCGCGCCGGTCACCGCGACCAGGATCCAGGCGCCGAGCACCACCGCTGGCGCGGCGAACTCCGCGCGGGCGGACAGCACCGCCGGCAGCGCGATCGCGACGTGCCAGGCCAACGCGATGGCGACGGCGGCGATCCGGGCACCCCGGTCGGACGCGTGCGCCACGGCGGCCGGCGCGGCGAGCGCCGCGGGGGAGTCCGGCTCGCGGGGCGTCGGAACGTTGGTCCGGTCCGGTGCCTCCGGTGCGTCGCTGACGTGCGCCGGGGTGTTCAGGTCAGCCGACACCGGGCCACTCCAGCCGAATCCGGGTGCCCGCGCCGACGGTCGAGTGCACGTCGGCCCGGCCACCGACCGTCGCCATCCGGCCGCGGATCGACTCGCGTAACCCGTACCGGTGCGGTGGGACTGTGGCCAGGTCGAAGCCGGGGCCGTCGTCGGCGACCTCGACCACGACGCCGATCGCGTCGCGCGTCAGCCGCAGCGTGGCCCCGGCGCCCGGCGCGTGGCGGACCACGTTGGACAGCGCCGCGTAGGCGCTCTCGCTGATCGCGTCGGCCACCCCGACCGGGACGGCGCAGGACGCCAAGTCCAGCCGTACCGCAAGCTCGGGCAGCCGGGCGACCACCAACCGCAACCGCCCGTCGAGCGGCACCGGGCCGTCGCCGGCCACCGGGCCGACGTCGGTGAGCGAGACGAGGGTACGCAGGTCGGCCGCGCACCGGTCCCGGAAGGCGGCCGAGGGCCCAGCCACCGCACCGAGCCCGACCATGGTCAGCGTCCCGAGCACTGTGTCGTGCAGGTCGCGGTTCTGTTGGCGTTCGGCCTCGCGGGCGGCGCGCGCTACCAACGCCTCCCGGGTCAGCCGCTGGTGTTCGACGAAGGCGCGATCCGCCCGGCCGATGCGTCGGCGCATGACCGCCGCCATCATCGCCGTGCAGGCGGTCTGCGCCAGTAGCGTGGCCGCGTGTGCCCTGGCTTCGGTGGGGTTGCCGGCGGCCTGCGCCCCTGTCACGTAGGTGGCTATCACGAGTAGACCGGCCGGGATCGACCAGCGGGCCGAGGTAGTGGCCTGCGTGTTGATCACCGTGGTGCTGGCCAGCACGGCGATCCAACTGCCCTCGCCGGGCAGCACCTCGGGCGCCACCAACACCGGGATGAGCAGGCAGGTGAGCGCGGTGACGGCCACGTCACCGCCGACAAGGCCGGGGCCGATGCCGTGGCGCAACGCGCGGTGCGCGTACCAGAGCGACCAGCCGGTCAGTACTGCCACAGCGGGCAGCAACACCGCCTGCTGCACCGGCGGGGTCTGCACCGACACGGCCACCGCCGCGCCGAACACCCCGCAGCTCAGCCGGAGCAGCGCTGGGAGCGTGGTGAAGATGAGGCCCAGGGCCCCGCCGGCCGGGTTGTCCAGCGCGGGCGGCGGCACGGTTGGGGTGGCAACGGCCGGCATCGGGAAGTGTCCTTCCGACAACGACCCGGTCCGGGTCCACACGGCGTAGATCGACATCGGACAATAGCATGGCGGACCGTGACGGGGTGATCCCTTGTGTGCGGAGTGTCGCTAATGTGTCACTCTGTGCTGCGGGGCTGAAGGAGGTCCCAGCGGTTGCCGTAGATATCGACGAACACCGCTACCGAACCGTACGCCTCGTGGCGCGGTTCCTCCAGAAAACGCACCCCGGCCGCCACCATCCGGGCGTGGTCCCGGGCGAAATCCTCCGTGTAGAGGAACAGCCCGACCCGGCCGCCGGTCTGGTCGCCGATCCGAGCCTGCTGCTCGGCGCTGCTCGGCCGGGCAAGGAGCACTGCCGTCTCCCGGGCCCCCGCTGGGCGGACCACCACCCAGCGTGAACCGTCGGGTCGGGCGGTGTCCTCCACCAGCTCGAAACCGAGGTCGCCGACGTAGAAGTCGATCGCCTCGTCGTACTCAGTGACCAGCAGCGTGACAAGTCCCAGATGTGCCATTCGGTCATTCTGCCGGCGAGCGCCCCGGGCCCGGCCGGCGACGTCCGTGCCGGTCACCCTCGTCACGCCGCGGGCCGGCCGGCCGGAACCGGACGCGCCCGTCGTCCGTCTCATCCCCGGGTGGAAGGGTGGTGAGCCGGATGCGCTCGTCCCGGACGGTACTGGCGGTGGCACTGCTCGGCATGGCGCTGGGTGGCTGCGGTGGCACGGTGATCGGGCCGGGCGATCCGAGGGAGCCCGGTCCGGCCGAGGTCGTCGACGGGTGGACCTCCTGTGCCAAGGCGGCACCCCGGGCCGGCGAGGTGATCACGGTGCCGACCACGGAGACGCCTCCGTCGGCAGTGAAAGAGCCGACGATCGGTCGCATCGACAGCGCGTTCACAGCGGTCGCGGCCGTGATCTGCGGGCGGGAGATTCGGCCGGGCCCCGACGGCGGCCAGGAGCAGATCGCCACCGAGCGGCGCGCCGAGCAGATCACACCGTTGCTCACCGCGCTACGCCTGCCCAGCGAGCAGACCGGCGGGGAGGTCGCCTGCACCCTCGAAATGGTCATCCCGCCGTGGTTGGCCCTGGTGGACGATCGTGGGCGCTGGCTGCGGCCGCACATCCCGACGGACTCCTGCGGCAAGCCTCACCCCGACGTGATCGCCGCGTTGGCCGGGCCGCAATGGACCACGGTGGACACCCGTACCATCCGGCAGATCGAATCCGCGGCGGCCGAGGCCGCCGGATGCGCGCAGCAGTGGACGGACATGGTGTGGGTGCAGACCCGAAACGGTAGCCCAGGACCGCCCGGGCCGGGGCTACCGCCGGCCGCCGGGCCGCTGCGCCTCTGCGTCTACCAGGTGCCCGCGTCGCTCCAGGAGGGCGAGAAACCGGCCGGCGATTTCGTGTACGGCGGTCCGCTGCCGACCGAGCGCCAGGCGGGCGTGTTCCGGGCGCTGTCCAACCGCCGGGCAGTGGTCGACTGTGCCACCCCAGCGACCCGCTTCGCGGTGCTACGCCCGCTCGAAGGTGCGGGCCCCGACCGGTACGTGGAACTCGACGGCTGCCGCCGGTCCCTGGTCGCGCCAGCGACCGGCGCTGCGCAGCTCGGCCAGGGCGACGACGCGCTGATTGCCCTGCTGGGGCCCGTCTGAGCCGGCCGATCCGCGACACCCGGCGTCACCAGGTGTCCGGGCGGTCGAGATCGCGGGCCGGCTGGTACCCGCCGAGGATCGCCAAGCCCTCCGCCTCGGTGTAGCCGTTCCCCCGACCCTTGCGGAACGCCTCGACGTGGCAGGGCCTGACCACCATCTCCAGCACGTCCCTGCCTTGTCGGCGGACCCGGTAGGGGCCCGCGACAAGGTCTCCGCGGCGGGCGTCGTCGCCGGCCGGGGCGAGTTGCGCCCGAACGGTCAGCCAACGACCGGATGCGTCACCGACCACCAGAGAGCCCTCGACGAAGGAGTCCCGCGCCGACCGGCCGAGCGTGACCGAGCACTCCAGCAGCCGTCCGTCGGGCGGCAGCGACTCCAGGCGGAACGGCACGACACAGCGGTGGGCGCCATCGAACCGGACCCGGCTCGCCGTACCGGCCGCCTCGTCCCGGGTGGTCGCGTAGATCTCCAACTGGGCCCAGAGCCCGTCGGCGGGTTGCCAGCGGACGAACCACAGCTTCCGGTCGCCGGACGGATCGAACCAGGCGACCCCGGGGCGGTCGCCGACCCGCACCTCGGTCCGTCCCTGCGGTTGCCCCTGCGAGGACAACGTCTGCTGGAGCCCGTCCAGCAAATCTTCGGTACGCGCCAACACGAAACGAGCCTGACCGGTCGGGCCGCGAAACTCGACGCTCTCGATGCCGCGCCCGGTGCGCCACGACGCGGAACTGGCATCGCTCACCAGCGTCTCGGTCGAGAAGTGCACAGTCGCGGGATCGGCACCGACCTCCTCGGGGCGTACGGTCCCATCGCTCTGTGCGTCCGGCAGCATCAGCGCCGCGGTCGGCATGATCGGGTCATCGGTGCCCCGAACGCCCGGGATCACCAGGACCACCGAGGTGAGAGCGGCACACGCCGCTGCCACGCCGCCGGCGATCAGTCCCCGTCGCCGCAGGCGCAACCGCCGCCCGCGATGCCGGGCCTGCTGCACGATCGTCGTCGGATCGATGTCGCCGCCCGCCCGATGCTTGAGCGTGGTGGCGAGCTGCTCGTCGAGGTCACTGAACATCAGAGCTCTCCTGCCCATGCGTGGGTTGCTGCAACCTGACGCTGACGCAGCGCCGCCAGGGCCCGCCTCGCGTGTGTGCGTACCGTCCCTGTCGAACAGGCGAGGATCTCGGCGATCGCCGTGTCGTCCAGATCCTCGTAGTAGCGCAGGACGATCACCGTGCGCTGACGTGCCGGCAGATCACAGACCAACCGCCACAGTGCGTCGCGCTCGGCGACCCCGGCGGCCTCGTCCACGTCGCCCGCCCGATCGAGCACCGCGGCAACGGAGATCTCCCGGCTGCTGCGCCGACGCCACCACGAGTTGTGGGTGTTGACGAGCATGCGCCGGACGTAGGCGTCAGGACGGTCCGTCCGTGAGATGCGACCCCACCGGGCGTACGCCCGCGCGAGGACATCCTGAACCAGATCCTCGGCTCGGTGCTCGTCACCGGTCAGCAGCCGGGCGAGCCGCACCAGCGCCGAAGTGCGAGCGAACGCGTACTCCTCGAACGTCACGCCCTATTAACGCCGTAGGCCGGCCAACCCGTAGACACCTGCCGGGCACTTTCTGCGAAGCAGGGCCGTCGTGACGCGCCTACCTGTCGCTGACGTAGGTGCCCCGCTGCGGCGCGGTCGGAGAAAATCTATGTGCGAAGCGCTAGACATTCGCGCCGTGGCCAACTAACGTTCCTGTGGTCGAGAGCAGAGCAAACAAAGACGCTGACGTTGCCGCCCCGCACGAGGGCGAAGGAGTGGGGCAGGGATCTTGCAAGTCCTGCTCGGTTCGGCGGCAGACATGTGCCGCAGTTAGGCAGTACGCGTGTGACAGCGGGTGGGGCCAACGCTTGTTCAGGGCTTCACCCGAGGTGAGGAGAGTTCGTCGTACGTGTTGGGGCCATGAAGTCGCGTGGGGCTCGGACACCGACGGACAGCACGGAGTACGACAGAGGAAATCAGAGGCAAGGGAGGGCATTACACCGTTGGATCGCCCGCTGCCAGTCGCAATCGTGGGCTGGGCGCGGACACCGCAGTTTCCCTCGAACGAGAGGTGGTCTCCGGTCACGCTTATGCGATCCTCGCACCCGAAGCCGTCCCTGACGGCTGGTGCGGACAAGACAAGCCGACGTTCTGTCGGTAGATGGTGTTCCTGACCCACAACCCTTGGGCCCCGGTGCTTCCGAGCACCGGGGCCCTCGTGATGGAGGTTCCATGGCTCAACCCGACGACATGCTCGACGACGAGGACTACCCCGCCTACACGATGGGCCGTGCCGCCGAGATCCTCGGCTGCTCGCAGGACTTTCTGCGCCGGCTCGGCGAGGCGAAACTGATCGACCCGCAGCGCTCCAGTGGAGGGCACCGCCGCTACTCCCGCTACCAACTGCGCCTTGCCGCGAGGGCTCGGGAGATGTGCGACCAGGGCACCGACATGGCCTCGGCCTGCCGGATCATCATTCTTGAGGACCAACTCGAAGAGGCCCTTCGGCGCAATGAGCGTCACCAGCAGGGCTGAGCACACCGTCCGTGCGGGCCTGCACCCAACGTGAAGCCGAGCGCCACGCGGTCCCGCACCCGGAAGGACTCGGTGAAGCCGAGGCCAGCGTAGAACTCGGCGGCGCGGGAGACGTCCTCGCTGAAGAGGATCACCTGAGGAGTGCCGAACATCGACACGGCCCGACGCCATCAGCGCAGTGGCTTCTCGCTACGCGGGCACGTCCCATGAACTCCCGCAAGCGCGCGTTCGCCCAGCACGACTGCCCCGCCGCATCCGCGACGGCCACGCACGGCGTTGACGTGCCCGGCTCGACGACGCATCGAGCCGGGCGCGTCAGGTGAGCTATGCCACGAAGCGCGAACGGCGTCGGCGGCCGATCAGGTAGCCCGCGCCGCCGAGGACAAGGAGCACACCGCCAATGCCGGCCACTGTCGCGGTGTCAGCACCGGTCACGGGCAGCCCACCGCCCTCGCCATCCTGGCCGCCGGGTGCACCCGGGCTGGCGGAGACAGTAGGAGTCGGTACGGCGGTCGTCGTGGCGCTGGGCGTAGCGCTTGGTGTGGGCTGAGCCGTCGGCGTCGGTGTGGGCTGAGACGCGCAGTCAAGCTCGCGGGCGGTGTAGAGGCCGTCGTTCAGGTAAGCCAGGTAGGCATCGATGCTCGCCTCGCCGAGCACCTTCTGCGCGGCGGCCTCCACGTTGGTGCCAGCGTCCGTCAACGTTCGAACCACACTGATCCGCAGAGCCACCGACCAGGCGTTATACACGCCCGTCTTGAGGAATGCGCGGAGCTCATCCTCGGTGCCCTTCAGCGCATCCTGAATGGCGCCGGGCAGAACGGGCAACGAGTCGGCGTTGGCCGCGGACAGGATCCGGGCGGCCAACACCCGTACCTCCTGATCGGTGGCGGTATCCAGGTCGATGGTGACCAGCTTGCGGATGTCCTTGTACGCCTTGCGCTCGACCGTTTGGCAGGCCTCGTTCAGGCCGGGCGATTCAACGTGAGCCACCGCCGGTGCCGCCGGAATCAAAAAGGCCAACGCCAATAGGGCGCCGGCCGGGAACTTCCATCGCATGTGGTCTTCCTCCCCGTTGCAAGCAAAAACACGGAGATACTACCGTCAGTGGACGGAGAAGCAAGGATGGATACACGCCCACGATTGCGCAATGGCAAGGCCGCGGCGAAACACTCACCCAAATACATCCACAAGGGACGAAGGGCCCTCCACTCAGTTTGCTTCGACAGGAGCTCTGAGCAGACTGAGATGGTCTGAGAGTGACGCTGTGCCCAGCAGGATTCGAACCTGCGGCCTTGGGATTGGACGAAGATCACGGATGGCTGGTGGCGCGGGTGCGTCCCTGGTCAGCCTGTCCGTCGCCGCCCGTTGGTGTCGGCCTGTGGCGGCGTTCTTGGCTGTACCGATGGCTGTACAGTTGATCTATGGCGGCGGCCGAGAATGGGAACATCGGGCGCTTCCGCGATCCGAGGCATTGGCTGGGCGGCTTGGCTGCTGGCGAGGTCTTCGTCCGCTGCCCACGCTGTGCAGAACGTGCCTCGGTCCTCCCTTGTCCCGAGGAGCTCGCCGACGGTACTCGGCATGATGTTTGGCTGCGTCGTCGGCTGAGTTGTCTCGGGTGCGCGTATACGGACCTCTGGGATGCCCCTCGCCTCGCCAACAACGCGCGCGCCTTCCCTGAACTCTCGGGTCCGAATGACCCCTACTTCGGCCTGCCACTCTGGTTGTCGACAGAGTGCCGTGGGCGTGTGCTCTGGGCGTACAACGCAGAGCACCTGAACCTGCTGGAGACGTACGTGTCCGCTCGGTTGCGGGAACGCGGCCAGTACATGGGAAGCCAGACCCTGGTTGAGCGCTTGCCGGCGTGGATCAAGGATGGCAGGCACCGCACTGAGGTGCTTGACGCAATAGGGCAGCTTCGGGCGCTACTTGCCTGAGCGCGGCTGACCGGCAGAGGTTGCAACAGCGGTGGTGCGGCAACGCCGGACTCGACTGGCTGCGGCTGCCGGAGATCGAACGGGCCGCCGTGGACGAGGTCGCGAAGGGACTTCTTCGGCTGACGTGGCTCTACGAATGGCTGTACGGGGGTCGGGGTGACCGACCGGACCGGGCACGGCAAGCCGCTGACCTGCGGTGGTGGGGTGCGCCCGGCAGGATTCGAACCTGCGGCCTTGGGATTAGAAGTCCCCTGCTCTATCCGCTGAGCTACGGGCGCGTGTGGCGTGGATGTCGCGCCCAGAGGGTACCGCCGTCCCACTGCCCGACGGTGAAAAGGGGTGCCCGCGTCCACGTTGCCGAGCAGAGTCTCACGTCCGCCTCGTAGCGGGCATCCGGGTTACCGCGAAGCGGCCTGGCCACGGACCGTACCTTTGGCTGGTGTTGCTGGATTCCGACGCCGAGAGCGACGTCGCCTACGAGCTGTGCCAGGTCGTCGGTCGCGCCATCCTTCCGTACCGGTCCTCGGGCGACTTCGGTACCGCTTTCTTCTTCCAGGGCGGCGACGACCCGGTGGGGGAGTCGCTGCTGACGGCGTCGGACCTGGTGGGCGGTTCGGGTGGTGAGTTGAGCCTGCGGGCGAGCGTCACCGAGCCGGCCGGGGTGGCCCCGGCCGTCATTTCCGAGGCCGCGATCGTGCCCGGGTGGGCACGCTTCGCGGGCGACGGGGTCGCGGTGTTGCCGACCGCTGGCCTGCACCGGTACGCCGGCGACGGCGGCTGGCGGTGGCGCGTCCAGCCGGTGCCGGCGGGGATCGCCGCCGGGCCCGAGGTCGTCGCCCGCCTCGGCGCCGACGCCAATTCCGCTTTCGTGCTGGCCCATGGGGTACGCGAAGACGGGTCGCGACCGCTGGAGGTCGCGATCGAGCGGGTGGTCCGCGACGGGGACGCCGTGCTGATCACCACCGAGCTGCCGCCGGGGTACGTCGGCGCGCCGGTCTTCATCGTGCAGGCTGAACCCACCGGTGAGGTTTCCCCGTACTGCCTGGGCCTGGTCCTGCCCGGCGTCGGCGCGCACCCGGTGGCGACCTTCGACCGAATCCGTGCCGTCCTCCCGGCGACACCGGGCGACATTTGACCTTTCGCGCCGGCCGGCCTGTCAGCCGCTGGGCGTCGCCGCCCCCGCCGGGTCGACCGTCTGCGCGCCGACCGTCTGCGCGCCGACCGTCTGCGCGTTGGCCGGCGCTGTGTCGGCGGCGGTAGATGCGCCGTCGGCTGGGGCAGCATCGGCCGGCGCCGCGTCGGCCGGGGCGGTGGGGCCGGCGGCGAGGAACGCCTCGGCCCAGCGGCCCACCTCGTCGAACACCTTCTTCCGTACGACGGGGCCGGAGAGCGTGAGATCGTGCAGCCCTCCGTCGAAACGGGCCAGTGTGACGTGGCGACCGAGGCGGGGCGCGTAGCGGACCATGTGCTCGACGTCCAGCACGGCGTCGGCCAGTGTCGCGTTGTCGTGCCACTTGGTGCCCCGGAAGGACCGGGTCGAGCAGGCCAGCAGCACCGGCACCTGGATGTCCAGCCCGGCCCGGAGCCGACGTTGCCCGGTGCGGATCGCGTTCAGCCAGCCGGCCCGGACCGGGAACCCGGCCAGCGGCTTCCACGCCAGGTCGTAGGTCCACTCGCCGCGGTGGTCGGAGTGGATGCTCTCGCCGTACACGGTGCCCAGCCCGAACGGGAGGATGCGGTGCGGCGCCCTGCGGCCCAGCCGGGACGCGGCGGCCGCGAGGGGGCGACGGACCGCCCAGGGGGCGTTCAGATCGAAGAAGGGGCTGTTGAGCACCAGGCCGTCGATGGTGCCGGTGTCGCGGCGGGCATCCGCCCAGAGCGAGATGATCAGGCCGCCGGTGGAGTGGCCCATCGCCAGCAGGGTGTCGTGCCCGTCGTCGGCGCGGATGATCTCGGCGGCGGCGTCCAGCTCGGGGAAGTAGTCGCTGATGTCGCGGCAGAAGTTGGGGGTCTGGGCCGGGAGCAGACTGCGGCCGTATTTGCGCAGGTCGAGCGCGTAGAAATCCCAGCCTCGCTCGGCGAAGAAGTCAGCCAGGTGCGTCTGGAAGAAGTAGTCGACGAAGCCGTGCACGTAGAGCACGGCCCGTCCGGTGGGGCGCTCGGCCCGTCGTCGGACCAGTGTCGCGACAACGGGGCCTTCGTCGTCGGTGCCCAGGTCGATCGTCTGCCGCTCGTACGGCGGCCCCAACACGTCCGGTTCCACGAACGCGACGCTACGCCGCCAACCTACCGAGCGGTAGCCCGTCCCCGCCCACACCCCGCTCGCCTCCACTCATCCCGCGATCTTGCACTTTCTGTCCCGACGTAAGGGGCAATAGCCGCTGTTCGGGAGCCGAAAGTGCAAGATCGCGGGGTGCGGCGTGGGTCAGGCAGTTTCCGCGTCGGCGCGGAGGGTCGGGTTCTCCGACTCGTCGGCCTCCAACTGCGGCTGGGGGAGGTCGCGCAGGTGCTTGTTGTGCCGCGGCTCCTGGCGGGTCTTGGCGTCGTTGAGTCGACGGCGCAGATCGTCACGGACGTCATTGAGGGCGGCGTGCAGGTCCTCCTCGGCGGAGGTGGTGACGATCTTCTGCCGGCCGGCGATCCAGCACTCCAGGGTGACCTTCTGGCCACGCGCTTCCCGGTCCTTCACCGACACCTCCAGCTCGGTGGCGTCAGCGTGGAAGCTGGCGAGCCGGGCGTCGAGGGTGGCGAACTGCTCGGCGATCCAGTTGCGGTCGCCCTGCGAGAACCCGGCGCCCACCCGCAGGCACTCAGCCACGGTGGCCGGGTTCGCCACGGCGCTCATCGCTGCGCCTCGGAAGCGTTCGCGGAGTCGATGGTGGTGATCGTCATGGCGCTGACCTCTCGTCGACGTGGAGCTGTCGGTGGTGCGTTGATCAAGTCCTTACCCAGTTCGGGTGGCCTGGGAAACCGTGGACGGCGGGTCGGGCGGGTCGGGCCTACCACGTTCGGGCGTGATCAGGGCGTTGTCCACAGGTGGGTTCGTCATCCACAGGCCGGGGATGAGCCCTCGCGATGGGTGCTTCCAGTGTCGATGCTCGGTGTCGAGTCGACTCGCGCTGGCAGGCCCCGATCCCCCTGGAGGGATGATGTTCGACACTTACGTGACAATCGTCGGCAATGTGCTGACCACGCCCGAGTGGCGTCGTACGACCCAGAGCAACACTCTGGTGGCCAACTTCAAGGTCGCCTCCACCGCCCGCCGACTCGATCGGGACAGCGGCCGGTGGGTTGACGGCAATTCGCTCCGCGTCCGCGTCAACTGCTGGCGCAAGCTCGCCGAGGGGGTGGCGGCCTCCGTCATGGTCGGTGATCCGGTGGTGGTCTGCGGGCGGCTCTACACCCGCGACTGGACCGACGACGCCGGCAACCACCGCACTGTCTACGAGCTGGAGGCGGTCGCCGTCGGCCATGACCTGTCCCGGGGTCGCGCCCGCTTCCTGCGTAACCGGCCGAGCATGGCGACCAGCACCGTGGAGGACGCGGAGGCCGAGAGTCGGGTGCACGGCGAGCCCACCGAGCCGGTGCCGGCCGGGCAGGCGCCCGTGCTGCCCGACGACCGTCCGCTGGACGACGACTTCGAGCTGCCCGACTACGCGGAGCTGCGGACCAGCCCGTTCGGCAATGGCCCGGCGGACGACGACAGCTCCCCGAGCGGCGGGGTCTTCGGTGACGGCGGAGCGGCCGCGAGCGGCGGGCAGGCCGACGGTCCGCCGGCCCTCGACGACGAGTTGGCCCCTCCGCCCGAGGCGCACGACGACAACAACGCCGACGACGACCTGGACATCGAGTTGGGGCCGGTGCCCGACGAGGGGCAGCCGGAGCCGGCGCAGCCCGGCCGAGGACGGCGTGGTCGGGGCCGGATCCCGCAGCCAGCCTGACCGATCGGCTCGGCCGTCGCGGATTGGGCGGCGGTCGAGCTGGCCAAGCACCATCTCGGTGCCGGGTGCCGGGTGCCGGGTGCCGGGTGCCGGGTGCCGGGTGCCGGGTGCCGGGTGCCGGGTGCCGGGTGCCGGGTGCCGGGTGCCGGGTGCCGCGTGCCGCGGCGAGACGGCAGCACCCGACACGGCCGGTGCGGCACGACGGGGGCGGGGTGGCGGCGCGACCAGCGTCGTCACCCCGCGTGACCGGCGTCGGCAGGTTGGTCTGCCTGTTCACTCCACAGGTTCTCGTTGCCGGTGCGGGACCGTGGGTTGGGCTGGTTCACGGATTGCTCGTCTAGGCTGGCCGGCCGGAGGTGGTGCGGGTGCGACGGACAGCGCCGATGGCGAACGCGGTGGGGCTGCTGGCCGGGTACGCGCTGGACAGGGCGCTCGGCGACCCCCGCCGGTGGCACCCGGTGGCCGGCTTCGGGCAGGCCGCGGGCGCGCTGGAGCGCCGCCTCTACCGCCCGGACCGTACGGCGGGTGCGGCGTTCACCGCGCTGGCAGTCGGCGGGCCGGTGTTGCTCGGGGCGGTCGCCGCGGCGGCAACCCGACACCGGCCGGTGACCCGGGCGGTGCTGGTGGCGGCCGGCACGTGGACAGTGCTGGGCGGCCGCACGCTACGGCATGAGGCAACAGTCATGGGTCGTACGCTGCGTAACGGCGACCTGCCCGCTGCCCGGCGACGCCTCGGTCACCTCTGCGGGCGGGACCCGTCGACGCTGGGCGAGTCGGAGCTGGCCCGTGCGACAGTCGAGTCGGTCGCGGAGAACACCTCCGACGCGGTGGTCGCTCCGCTGCTCTGGGGCGCGGTCGCTGGTCTGCCCGGGTTGCTGGGCTACCGCGCGGCGAACACCCTCGATGCGATGGTCGGGCACCGGTCGACGCGCTACGCGCGGTTCGGCACGCCGGCCGCTCGGCTGGACGACGCGCTCAACCTCGTGCCGTCCCGGCTGACCGGGCTGCTCACCATCGCCGTCGCGCCGGTCGCGCACGGGGACCGGCAGCGCGCCTGGCAGGTGTGGCGGCGGGACCGCAACGACCACCCGAGCCCCAACGCCGGTCAGTGCGAGGCGGCGATGGCCGGTGCGCTCGGGGTCCGCCTCGGTGGTCGCAACGTCTACTTCGGGCGCTCCGAGGTGCGGCCGTTCCTCGGCGACGGTCCCCGTCCGGAGGCGCGGCACCTGAAGCGGGCCGCCCGGATCTCCGGCGCGGTGGGGCTGACCGCCGTCGGGTTGGCCGCCGCGTACCCGGTGACGCTCGGCCGGCTGGTTGGCGCGGTGAGCAGGCGTGCACTGATCGGCGCGCTGGGTCGGCGGGGGCCGGTTGCTGCGGCCGGAGGGCGCGGGCCGGCTGGCGTGGCCGGGGGCGTCGGAGTGCGGGGGAGTGGGCGGTGAGCGGCGGGCTCCTGGTGGCCGGCACGACGTCCGACGCCGGCAAGAGCGTGCTCACCGCCGGCATCTGTCGTTGGCTGCACCGGCAGGGCGTGAAGGTGGCGCCGTACAAGGCGCAGAACATGTCGAACAACTCGGCGGTGGTCGTCGGGCCGGACGGGCGCGGCGGCGAGATCGGGCGCGCCCAGGCCATGCAGGCGGCGGCGTGCGGGCTCGCACCCGACCTGCGGTTCAACCCGGTGCTGCTCAAGCCGGGCAGCGACCTGGCCAGTCAGGTGGTGCTGCTGGGCGAGGCGGTCGACACGATCACCGCGGGCACCTTCCGGCAGCTGCGTCCCCGGCTCGCCGAGACCGCGTACGGCGCACTGGCCGAGCTGCGCGAGACGTACGACGTGGTGATCTGCGAGGGTGCCGGCAGCCCTGCGGAGATCAACCTGCGGGCCGGTGACTACGTCAACATGGGGCTGGCCCGGCACGCCAACCTGCCCACCATCGTCGTCGGCGACATCGACCGGGGCGGCGTCTTCGCCTCGATGTTCGGCACCGTGGCCCTGCTCGACCCGGCCGACCAGGCGCTGATCGCCGGATTCGTCATCAACAAGTTCCGGGGCGACCTCGGGCTGCTCCAGCCGGGTCTGGCCATGCTGCGTCAGGTCACCGGTCGTCCCACGTACGGGGTGCTGCCCTGGGCACTGGACCTGTGGCTCGACGCTGAGGACTCACTCGCCTACGGCCGGGTGCTCGGCCGACCCGCAGCTCCGCACGGCAGCGAATGGCTGGACGTGGCCGTCGTCCGCCTACCCCGGATCAGCAACGCCACCGACGTGGAGGCTCTCGCCACCGAGCCGGGCGTCCGGGTACGCCTCACCATCGAACCGGCCGAACTGGCCGCCGCCGATCTGGTCGTCCTACCCGGCTCGAAGTCCACCGTCGCCGACCTCGGGTGGCTGCGCGAAACCGGTCTCGCCGACGCGGTGGCCACCCATGTGGCGGCCGGCAAGCCCCTGCTCGGCCTCTGCGGCGGCTTCCAGATGCTCGGCCGCGCCATCCACGACTCGGTGGAGAGCCGGCAGGGCAGCGTGCCGGGGCTCGGTCTGCTGCCCATCGACATCACCTTCGACCCGCGCAAGACCGTCCGGCAGTCGGTGGGCAGCGGCCACGGTGGCGTCCCGGTGCGGGGCTACGAGATCCACCACGGGTACGTCTCACAGGCCGACCCGAGCCTGACCCCGCTGCTGACCGGCGACGACGGTGTCGGAGAGGGCGCAGTGTTCGGCGTGGTGCACGGCACGCACTGGCACGGGGCGTTCGAGTCCGACGAGTTCCGCCGGTGGTTCCTCACCGAGGCGGCTCGCCTGGCCGGCCGCAGCGGGTTCCGGGTCGCGCCGGCCACCAGCTTCGCCGCCGCCCGGGAGCGTTCACTCGACCTGCTCGGCGACCTGGTCGAGGAACACCTGGACACCGATGCCCTCTGGCGTCTCATCGAAGCCGGCCCACCCGTCGACCTGCCCTTCATCCCACCCGGCGCCCCATCCTGACTCTCTTGGCCGGCCCACCGTCCACTGGGGAAGGTCAGCGTGCGTGGTCGTGCTCGATCGTTGTTGTGGGGGCCTCGTCCACGCGAGGAGGGGCCTGTTTCCTGGATCGAGCACGATCTCGCGACGACCGTCCCGCCCGAAATGGGCGCGAAGGGCAGGCTCGGGGGAGTTCAGGGGCGGATGTCGGCCGGACGGTCGCTGGTGGGCAGGCCGGCGGCGAGCCAGGCGTCCACGCCGCCGATCATGTCGGTGGCCCGGCGCAGGCCGAGGGTCTGCAGGCTGGCGGCTGCCAGGCTGGAGCTGTAACCCTGTCGGCACACCAGGATGATCTCCCGGTCGTACCCGGTGGCCTCCGGGATCCGCCAGGCGCTGGCCGGATCGAGGCGCCACTCCAGTACGGTCCGGTCGATGACGACAGCGCCAGGCAGGTCGCCCTGTTCGCGGCGCTGTAGTTCGGTCCGGGTGTCGATCAGCAACGCGCCGCCGCGGACCGCCTCGACGGTCTGCTGCGGAGTCAGTCGGTGCAGCCCGGCGCGGGCCTGTTCGAGTAGGGCGTCTATACCGGGGCTCATCACGTCTCGGAGCACCACCCGATCATGCCGATTCGGTGGCACCCCGGGCGGCGAACGGGCCGCCCGTCACCCGTCGCCGCACCAAATCCCCCGGACGTGACGGTGGCCGGCCAGGGCGGTCAGCCGGACGTGTCAGAGTGGCCCACGCCGACCCCGCAACCGGCACGATCGACACGGGCCGACAGGGATACCGCGACGTCGATGAACCGAGTCGATCACACTGCCCACCAGCGGTGGCGGCATACTTCGGTCATGCACCACGGGAGGCTGCGCTGAACCCGGGAACCGGCGGGCCGACAGTGGCACTCGTCCAGGCGTACGCCGAATTGGCTCGTCGGGTGCTTGCGGGCCCGGCGCGGTTGGGGCGGACCCGGCTGGTCGCTGTCGACGGGCCGAGCGGCGCGGGTAAGAGCCGGTTCGCCGCGCGGCTCGCGGATGCCCTGGCCGGGCCGCTCGGCGACCGACCGCCGGTGGTGCACACCGACGACCTGCTCGACGGGTGGGACGACCAGGTCACCTTCTGGCCCCGGCTCGACGACTGGGTGCTCGCCCCGCTGCGTGACGGGAAGCCGGGCGCCTACCGGCGGTACAGCTGGGTCCGGCAGTGCTTCCTGCCCCGGCCGGTTCCGGTTCCGGTGGCTTCGGTGCTGGTGGTCGAGGGAGTCAGCGCTGCCCGGGCGGCCGTCCGGCCGGAGCTGACGCTGGCCGTGTTCGTCACCGCGCCCGCGTCGTTGCGGCTGGCTCGCGCTGTCGCCCGGGACGGGCCGGAGATCCTGCCCGAGCTGCGCCGCTGGCACGACGGAGAGCGGGCGCACTTCGCCGTCGACCAGACCGCCACCCACGCCGACCTGTTGGTGGACGGCGCGCCGACGCTGCCGCACGACGCGGACCGGTACTACGTGCGACTCCGCTGAGCGGGGCATGGACGTCGGCCACCGACTGCGGCACGATGCGGAGAGCTACGGCGAACGGGGAGCCACAATGACTGCAGCGGACGCGCCAGCGCGGCGTCGGATCACCCTCACCGGCATCAGCTCGCGGGCCTGGGAGCATCCGGCCGACCGGGGTGCCCTGGTCGCTCTGCGGGAGCTGCGCGGTTTCGACGACGTGGTGCGGGCGTTCTTCGGAATGTGGAACGAGCGGGGTTTCCGGCTGTCCGTGCTGGCCTCCGGCATCCGGGTCGACCACCGGCAGTACCCGGCGGTGTGGCAGCGCTACACCGAGGCCGCCGCGGCGCTCGACGTGGCCGAGCTGCCCGAGCTGTACGTGACCCAGTCGCCCTGGTTGGGCGCCGAGGCGGTCGGGCTGGAGCGGCCGTTCATCGTGCTGAACTCAGCCTGCGTGCAGCAACTCGACGAGGACGAGCTGCGCTGCCTGCTCGGCCACGAGTTGGGGCACGTGGGCAGCGGGCACGCGGTCTACAAGACCATGCTCATGATCCTCACTCGCTGGGCGGCCAACCTGAGCTGGTTGCCGGTCGGCGCGATCGCGTTGCGCGCCATCATCGCGGCGATGCTGGAGTGGTGGCGCAAGGCGGAACTCTCCGCCGACCGGGCCGGCCTGCTCGCCGGGCAGGACCCGGCCGCCGCGCTGCGGCTGCTGATGAAGCTCGCCGGCGGCGGTGACCTGTCCCAGGTCGACACCACCGCCTTCCTCGAGCAGGCCGCCGAGTACTCCGGTGGTGGCGACCTGCGCGACAGCCTGCACAAGATCCGGATGACCGCGTGGAGTACCCACCCGGTGCCGGTGGCGCGGGCGGCGTCGCTGCGCCAGTGGATCGACTCCGGGGCGTACGGGCAGGTTCTGGCCGGGGACTATCCGCGCCGCGAGGACGACAGCTCGACAAGCGTGTCCGAGGAGATCAAGGCGGCTGCCGAGTCGTACCGGGAGGAGTTCAGCCGTTCCACCGACCCGCTGGTCGGGTTGCTGCGCCGGCTCGGCGACGGCGCGAGCGACGTCGGCGAGTGGGTGGGCGGCACCGCCGGTCGGGCCCGTTCCTGGATGGACGCCGCCACCGAGGCGGCCGGCCGCGCACATCGCGCCGGGCGGGCCGCCCCGGGCGCGCGGGCCGGCGCCGGCCCCGCGGACAACGGTGACGGTACGGGCTCCGCCGACACTCCCCGGTAAGGCCGGCATACGATTCCGGTCATGACCTCACCGATCATGTCCGAGTCCGAGGTGCGGGCCGCCGTCGAGCGGGAGATGCCCGGCGTCCGGGCCGACCTGGAGCGCCTCGTCCGCATCCCCGGCATCGCCTTCGAGGGCTTCGACCACTCGCACGTGGAACGCTCCGCCGAGGCGGTAGCCGAGCTGCTGCGCGGCTGTGGCCTGGACGTCGACGTCGTTCGATCCGGCGGCCAGCCGGCGGTGATCGGCCGTCGGGCCGCCCCGCCCGGCGCGCCCACAGTGCTGCTCTACGCCCACCACGACGTCCAGCCAGTCGGCGACCGGTCGCTGTGGGAGTCCGACCCCTTCGAGCCGGTGGAACGGGACGGCCGGCTCTACGCCCGGGGCGCGGCCGACGACAAGGCCGGCGTCATGGCGCACGTGGCGGCGCTGCGCGCGTACGGTGACGCGCTGCCGGTCGGCGTCGTCCTCTTCATCGAGGGCGAGGAGGAGTACGGCTCCGACTCGCTGGAGCAACTGCTGGCCGAGCACCGCGACGAGATCACCTCGGACGTCATCGTTATCGCCGACTCCGGCAACTGGGACATCGGCGTACCGGCGTTGACCACCTCGCTGCGGGGCATCGTCAACTGCTTCGTCGAGGTGCGCACGCTGGACCACGCGGTGCACAGCGGCATGTTCGGCGGCGCCGTGCCGGACGCGCTCACCGCGCTGGTCCGGCTGTTGGCGACACTGCACGACGACGCCGGTGACGTGGCAGTGGACGGACTCGTCGGCCGCGAGGGCGCGGTCGTGGACTACCCGGAGGACCGGATCCGCACCGAGGCGGGCCTCGCCGACGGCGTGCAGTTCATCGGCACCGGCCGGATCACCGACCGGCTCTGGACCAAGCCGGCGCTGGCCATCCTCGGTGTCGACGCGCCGTCCACCGGCGAGGCGCCGAACGCCCTGGTCCCGGCCGCGAAGGCGAAGCTCAGCATCCGCCTCGCTCCGGGCGACGACCCCAAGCGGGCGTACGCGGCGGTGCGCGCGCACCTGGAGCAGCACGCGCCGTGGGGTGCGCAGGTGACTGTCACCTTCGAACACGACGGCGACCCGTGCGTGATCGACGCGTCCGGGCCGATGTTCGACGCCGCCCGTTCGGCCTTCCGGACCGCCTGGGACGGCACCGACCCGGTGGACATCGGCGTCGGCGGCTCGATTCCGTTCATCGCCACCTTCCAGGAGATGTTCCCGAAGGCGGCGATCCTGGTGACCGGCGTGGAGGACCCGCACGCCCGCGCGCACGGCCCGAACGAGAGTCTGCACCTGGGTGAGTTCGCCCGGGTCTGCCTCGCCGAGGCACTGCTTCTGCGCAACGTGGCGGCCGTGAGCAGTTAGGTGTCAGAACGGCAACTTTGGGCCTGATCTGGGAGTTTACGGCGTGTCGGATGGTCAGCTGTTATAGCCTTTCGTACATGAGTACGAACGAGGTGATGGCCCGGTTGGGGGCCGCTGTCAGCGCGCTGGGAGATGTCGATGTCTCCGCGTGGTCCGAGGACACGCTCAACGAACAGCTCGGTGAGCTCTCCGCCGCACTGGTCGCCCTCGACTCGGTGCTCTCCCGGGTCGCCGGCGAGGTCCGCGCCCGAGGGTTGCGCATCGAGGAACCCATCTCCGCTTAGGCCCTGATCCGTCGTCCGCGTGAGTGGGCGGCACCCTGCCGACACCGCCCGGGCACGGCAATGCCCGGGCGGTGTCGGAGGTGACTGGCAGGATGAGCTGCGTGCGGTTCCTCGATCTGGCAGCCACGTCCGTCGCCGTCGGCGCCACCAGCGGCCGACGGGCCAAGGTGGAGCTGCTCGCTGACGCGCTGCGCCGGCTCGAGCCCGGCGAGGTCGAGCCCGGCGCCGGCTATCTCGCCGGTGAGCTGCGCCAACGGCAGACCGGGGTCGGCTACGCGAGCCTGCGTGATCTGCCGCCACCGGCCGCCGCGCCGACGTTGACGGTGGCCGCCGTGGACGCGGCCATCGCGCAGATCGCCGCGGTGCACGGCTCAGGCTCACAGGCTCGGCGTCGGGCGCTGCTCGGTGCCCTCTACGCGGCGGCGACCGCCGACGAGCAGCGGCTGCTCACCGGCCTGTTCAGTGGCGAGCTGCGGCAGGGCGCACAGGCCGGGCTCCTCGCGGACGCTGTGGCCCGGGCCGCCGAGGTGCCGGTGGCGACGGTCCGCCGGGCGCTGCTCCTCGCCGGTGATCTCCGGGCGGTGGCGGTGGCCGCGTTGGCCGGAGGGGCCGCCGAGTTGGCCGGGTTCGGTCTACAGGTCGGCCGCCCACTGGCACCGATGCTCGCGCAGAGCGCCCCCTCGGTCGCAGAGGCGCTCGCCGCGACCGGCACGCCGGCGGTGGTCGACGTGAAGCTCGACGGCATCCGCATCCAGGTGCACCGCTCCGGCACCGACATCGCCGTGTTCACCCGCAGCCTCGACGAGATCACCACCCGGGTGCCCGAGGTGGTCGCAGCGGTCCGTGCCCTGCCGGGTCGGGAGTTGGTCCTCGACGGCGAGGCGATCGGCCTGGACGAGACCGGCCGCCCACTGCCGTTCCAGCAGACGTCGAGCCGGGCCGCCCGACGCACCACCCCCAGCACCACCGGGCGCACACCTGTCGCTCCGGCAGTGCTCGCGGCGGCCGCCAGCACGGGCGCGACGGTGCTCACCCCGTACTTCTTCGACCTGCTGCACCTCGACGGCCAGGATCTGATCGACAGTCCCGGCCGGGAACGGTGGGCCGCCCTGGCCGGTTCGGTGGATTCGTCGCTGCTGGTCGGTCGGATGGAGGTCGACGGCCCAGAGCAGGCCGCCGCCGCGTTCGCCGCCGCGCTCGACGCCGGGCAGGAGGGCGTGGTGGTCAAGGCGCCGGACGCCCCCTACGACGCCGGCCGGCGCGGTGCCGCCTGGGTCAAGGTGAAACCGCGGCACACCCTCGACCTGGTGGTGCTCGCCGTCGAGTGGGGCAGCGGCCGACGCAAGGGCTGGCTGTCCAACCTGCATCTGGGTGCGCGTGACGCGCGCACCGGTGACTTCGTGATGCTCGGCAAGACGTTCAAGGGGCTCACCGACGAGCTGCTGCGGTGGCAGACCGAGCGGTTCCTCGGCCTCGCCGTGGAACGCGGCGACTGGGTGGTCCGGGTCCGGCCCGAGCAGGTGGTGGAGATCGCCTTCGACGGGGTGCAGACGAGTTCGCGCTATCCCGGTGGGATGGCGCTGCGGTTCGCCCGGGTGGTGCGCTATCGCGACGACAAGTCCGCCGCGGAGGCGGACACCATCGACGCGGTCCGCGCCATCCACGCCGGCCGCGTGAGCGGCTGACCGGGCGAGGTCAGGCGGACGCGGTTGGTGTCGGTTCGGCGGCCCGGTCCAGCGGGGCCGGGGTGGTGCCGATGCCGGCGGCCCGGCGGGCCTCCCGACGGGCCACCCAGCCATAGCCGAAGATGGCCATCACCGCGAACAGCCACCACTGCACGACGTAGCCGAAGTTCTGCCAGTTGTTGGCGTGCCCGACCGGCACCGCCTTGAACACCGGATCGGCCGCCGGGGTCTGCTCGTCGAGCAGCAGATACGCACCGTAGACCGGGTAGGGAAGCTCGCCGGCCAGCCGCGACACCCCGATCCGCCGGATCTCCAGCAGCCCGTCGCGTCGGGCCACCGCGCCGGCGCCGCTCTCGGTCTCGTGCACCCGGCCGACCACCGTCACGTCGCCGGTCGGCGCGGCCGGCACCGACGGCTGGGCGGTCGCCCCACCGGACGCCGGCGGGATCCAGCCCCTGTCCACCAGCAGCGCCGTGCCGTCGGCGAGCACCAGCGGCGTGAGCACCTCGAAACCGACCCGGCTGTCCACCGTCCGGCCACGGACCAGCACGGTGTTCGTGGGGTCGTACCGGCCGGTGACGGTGACCCGGGTCCAGACCTTGTCCTCGGCGGGGGCCGGACCGGCCGTCCCCGCGCCGCCGGCGGGAGCGCGCAGCGCGTTGGCGAGCGGCACCGGAGCCATCCGCTGGCCCGCGTCGATCCGCTCGTTGACCTCGGTGCGCCCTCGGTAGCGGTCCAGCTGCCAGTTGCCGAGGAACACCATGACGGCGGCCGCGACCAGGGTCAGCGCGAGAGCGCCCAGCCAGCGTGGGCTCAGCAGGAACCGGTACACGGCACCGAGGCTACTCGTATGACCGGCGCCACTGACCTGGACCGGGCCGGACCGGGCCGGGCCGACGCCCCGGGGCACTGCCAGGGCCGGGCCGCCCACCCCGGTTGGCGGTGCTCGCGCCTCCAGCCGGGCGGGTATCGTCACGCCGACGGATCGGCCTCGGTCGTCCCGTCGCGTACCCGCTACCGCTCGCGAGGAGTCGATGATGACCGTCGTGCCGCGCCTGGTGCTCAGCGCGCCGTCCTCCGGGCACGGGAAGAACGCGCTGGCGATCGGGCTGCTCGCCGCCCTGGCCGAGCGAGGGGTCGACGTCGCCGGGTTCAAGCTCGGGCCGGACCACGTCGACGCCGCCTACCTCGGCCTCGCCGCCGGTCGGCCGGGCCGGGTGATCGACCCCCGACTGGTAGGCCTCGACCGGCTCGCCCCGCTGGTGGCGCACGGTGCCGCCAATGCCGGGCTGGCAGTGGTGCAGGGCAGCATGGGGCTGTACGACTCGGTCGGTGGCCGCCCCGAGCAGGAGTCCACCGCCGCTGCGGCCGCCGCGCTGCGCAGCCCGGTGGTGCTCGTTGTCGACGTGGCCGCGATGGGTCAGTCGGTGGCGGCCCTGGTGCACGGTTTCCGCTCGTACGACGAGCAGTTGTGGCTCGGCGGGGTGATCCTGAACCGGGTGGCGTCGTCGCGACACGAGGGGATGCTGCGCGAGGCGTTGGACGACGTGGGGGTGCCGGTCTACGGCGCGCTGCGTCGACAGGACCTGCCGGCGGTGCTGCCGTCGCGGCGGCACGGGGTTGCGCCGGTGGTCGACGACTCGGCCGACGCCGTCCGTGCGGTCCGCCGGCTGGGCGAGGCCGTCGCCGCCACTGTCGACCTGGAACGGCTGCTCGGGCTGGCCCGCTCCGCCCCGCCGCTGCCGGCGCCGGCCTGGTCTCCCGAGGAGGCCCTCGGCACGTTCACACCCCCGGCGAACCGCCCACTGGTGGCGGTGGCCGGTGGGCCGGGCGGCAGCTTCAGCCACCCGGAGACCACCGAGTTGCTCCGGGCCGCCGGCGCCGAGGTCGTCGTCGTCGACCCGCTGCGCGACGAGGCGCTGCCGGTCGGCACCCGCGCGCTGGTCGTGGGCGGCGCGCTGCCCGAGGCGTACGCCGAGCAGTTGTCGGCCAATCGGCGGCTCTGCATCGCGGTGGCCGAGTTGGCGCGGACGGGGCGTCCGGTGATCGCCGAGGGAGCCGGGCTGCTCTGGCTGGCCCGGGAACTGGACGGGCTGCCGATGTGCGGTGTCCTGGACGCGGTAGGCGTCAGCCGTGACGGGGTGGTGGCCGGCTACCGGGAGGCGACCGCCCAGACCGACAGCGTGGTCGCCGCCACCGGCACGGTGCTGGTCGGGCACAAGGCACACCGTGCGGTGCTCACCCCCCGCGCGGGTCAGCGCCCGGCCTGGAGCTGGGACGGCGGCGCGCCGGAGGGCTTCGTCTGGCGCAACGTGCACGCCTCGCAGCTCACAGTGCACTGGGCGAGCCATCCGGCGACGGCGGCCCGGTTGGTCGCCGCGGCGGCGGCCGACCCGACGAGCGAGGTGGTACCAGCACAGCCGGGCGAGGTGTCGGTGTGATCGGTCAGGTGGCGGTGCGCCGGTTCCCGACGCTGACCGTCTCCACCCCGCGTACCGAGGTACGTCAGCTCACGGCGGCCGACGCGGCGGCGGCCGGGGAGATCTTCGCCGACAAGCTGACCCGGCGTTGGCTGCCGCTGCCCGACGACTCCGGCCCGATCGACGGGCTGGCCTGGTGCACCGATCTGGCCCGGCAGCGGCGCGACAGCGGGGAGGGCGACCACTACGCGGTGCTCCGGCGCGAGGACGACCAGGTGGTGGGCTCGCTGTGGACCCGGCGCACCGACTGGGGCGCCCGCCTCACCGAGATCTCCTACGCGATGGCGGCGCACGCGCGGGGCTTCGGCTTCGCCGCCGAGGCTGTCGACGCGGTGGCCATCGCGCTGATCCTGGAGCACGGCTTCCAGCGGGTCGAGCTGCGGGTGGCTCCCGGCAACCTGGCCTCGCGCCGGGTCGCCGAGAAGGGCGGGTTCAGCTACGAGGGCCTGCTGCGCAACGCCGGGTTCGTCAGCGGCGGCCGCGTGGATCTGGAGCTGTGGTCGTTCGTCGCCGCCGACCTGCGCTGAGCCGCACGCACCGACCCGCGCCCCGTCAGCCGACGATGGCGTCCGATGGTGGGGTGAACTGGCGGGTCGGGGTGCCCTTCAGGCCGTCGCGCAGGGTCTCCGAAACCGCCTTGATCGGGATTTGGGACTGCCCGTCACCGACCGCGTTGAACGGGTTGTCCGGGTCGGAGATGAAGCTCGCCGCTGCCAACTCCGGGGTGTAGCCCACGAACCAGGCCGACCGGGTGCTGTCGGTCGTACCGGTCTTGCCGGCCACCGGGCGTCCGACGGTGCCCCGCACGCTGTCGGCGGTGGACCAGCCGCCGCAGCTGCCGCGCGCCGGGGTGTCTCCGGTCGGGCAGCGGGCCGCGTCGGTGGCCGCCCGTGCGGCGTCAGCGCTCACCACCTGCCGGCAGCGCGGCTTGGCCACCTCACGGTGCAGACCGCCCGCTGTGGCGTACGTGGCGGGCGTGCCGTCCCGGTTCATGATCGCCTGCACGGGGATGGCCTCGCAGTAGCGGCCGTCGGCCGCGATGGCGGCGTACGCGTTCGCCATCTCCAGCGGGGTGGCGTCGGAGACGCCCAGGGTGAACGCACCCCACTTCTTCGCCTTGTCCGGCGACGCGTGGTCCCGGTCGACGTCGGTGCGCCACCGCAGCCCGAGCTGTTCGGCCAACCGGACCGCCCGGTCCGCGCCGACCTTCTCCTCCAGCCACACGAAGTACGTGTTCACCGATTTACCGAAGCCGGACCACATGGTCTGTTGACCGGACATGGCGCCGCTGGCGTTGGAGGGAGACCAGCCGTCGTAGACCTCGGAGCGGTAGCGGTGTGGGGCGTTGAACGAGGTGGAGAGGGTCATCCCCGCGTCGAGCGCGGCCAGCATCGGGAACATCTTGAACGTCGAGCCGGCCTGGTAGCCGGCCAGGTCACCGCCGCCGAGCAGTGGTGCCACGGTGTTCGGGTAGTTGGCCTTCACCTTCGGCCCGGCCTCGGGGTTGGAACTCAGCGGGTTCTCGGCCAGGTCCAGCGAGTACGTCCGGTTCACCGCCATGGCCTTCACCCGCCCGGTGCCCGGCTCGGAGACCACGATGCCGTTGGCGAACGGGCTGCCGGTGGCTTCCTTGGCGCCGACGTTCTTCTCCGCCGCCTCCTGGATCTTCGGGTCGAGACTGAGCACGATCCGGTAGCCGCCCCGGCGCAGGTTGTCCATCCGTTCCAGCCGGTTCGCCCCGAACGCGGGCTGCGCGCTCCACCAGTTCTTCAGGTAGTCGCAGGCGAAGCCCCAGCTGTTGTACTTCTCCGCCACCGCGGCGCAGTCGTGCGGTGGGGTGGTCAGCTTGAGCCGGATCGGTTCGGACTTGGCGGCGGCGGCCGAGTCGGGGGAGAGGTAGCCGAGTTGGCTCATCCGGTCCAGCACGTAGTTGCGCCGCCCGGTGGCCTCCTTCTGGTCGGAGTCGGCCGGGTCAAACTCGGAGGGGGACTTGACCAGTCCGGCGAGGGTGGCGGCCTCGACCGGGGTGAGGTCCTTCGGGGTCTTGGAGAAGAAGATCTCGCTGGCCGCGTAGATGCCGTACGCCCGGTGCCCGAAGTACGCCGAGTTCAGGTAGCGCTCCATGATCTGTTCCTTGCTCATCTCCTTCTCCAGGTCCAGCGCCATCCGCATTTCCTTGACCTTGCGAATGCTGGTCTGCTGGGTGGCTTCCTGGACCTCCTTGGGCGTGGTCGCGCTGTCCCGCAGGGCCATCCGGACGTACTGCATGGTCAGCGTCGACGCGCCCTGGGAGCCGCCGGAGCGGGCGTTGGAGACGAAGGCCCGGGCCACACCCTTCGGGTCGACGCCGTGGTGCTGGTAGAAGCGGGAGTCCTCGGCGGCCACGATCGCCTGTTGGATGTTCGGCGACATGTCCGACAGCTTGGTGTACTGCCGGTACTCCTCGTAGAACATGGTCAGCACGGTCTTGCCGTCCGGGCCGTAGACGTACGAGGTCTCGGCGGGCAGGGCGGTCTTCAGCACCCGGGTCTTCTGTTCCACGGCGTGCGCGGTGGCCTTCGCGCCGAGCCCGGTGAGGGCGACCAGTGGGTACGCGGCGGCGGCGATCACGATTCCGGCGATCAGTCCGGCGCGGAGGAGAGGGACGAGACGACCAGCGGCAGCAAGGGGTCGGTTGCTCACCTGGTCAAGTTATGACATTTCCGATTCGTACATGAGAAGAACTCTTAAACCGGCGAGTGGGTGACGCGGCTTACCCCGACATCGACTGTCCCACCGGCCACCTTCCCGGCAGGATCGCGGACATGTCTGATCAGCTGAGCGCTGTCGCCCCACCCACAGTGGTCGAGCCGGACCTCGCTCACCACGGCGACGCCGAGGCGACCGCCGGCCTGATCGACCTCGCCGTCAACGTCCGTCGGGCGCGGCCGCCCGCCTGGCTGGCCGACCCGATCGCCGCGACCCTGACGGACCTGGCCCGCTACCCGGATCCGACACCGGCGCGAGCGGCGGTCGCCGCCCGACACCGCCGTCACCCGAACGAGGTACTGCTCACCGCCGGTGCCGCCGAGGGCTTCGTGCTGATCGCGCAGGCGCTGCGCGGTGTGCGCCGTCCGGTGGTGGTGCACCCCCAGTTCACCGAGCCGGAGGCCGCGCTGCGGGCCGCCGGGCACCCGGTCGAGCGGGTGCTGCTCGACGCCGCCGACGACTTCCGCCTCGACCCGGCCCGGGTGCCCGCCGACGCCGACCTCGTGATGATCGGCAACCCGACGAACCCGACCTCGGTGCTGCACCCCGCCCAGACGGTGGCCGCGCTGGCCCGCCCCGGCCGGGTGCTGGTGGTCGACGAGGCGTTCGCCGACACCACCATCGCCGCCGGGCGCCCCGGCGAACCGGAGTCGCTGGCCGAACGCCGCGACCTGCCCGGGCTGCTCGTGGTGCGCAGCCTCACCAAGACGTGGGGCCTGGCCGGCCTGCGGATCGGCTACCTGCTGGGCGCCGCGGAGCTGCTGTCCCGGCTGGCCGCCGTCCAGCCGCTCTGGGCTGTCAGCACACCCGCGCTGGCGGCCGCGTCGGCCTGCGCCAGCGCCGTCGCGGTCCAGGCCGAACGCGCGATCGCCGCCGACCTCGCCGCCGACCGCGACCACCTGGTCGCGCGCCTCGCCGAACTGCCCGGTGTACGCGTCGTCAGCCGTCCCGCCAGCGCGTTCGTCCTGCTGCACCTGCCGGGCGCGACAGCGGTCCGGGCCGCCCTGCGCGAGCGCGGCTGGGCGGTGCGCCGAGGCGACACGTTCCCCGGCCTCGGCCCGGACTGGCTGCGGGTGGCGGTACGCGACCGAAACACCACCGACGCGTTCATCGACGTGCTGCGCGAGATCATGGAGGCATGATGCTGGAGACCACGATCGCGGCGATCCGCCCGGCGGACGAAGCGGCCATGGCCGCCGCCCGGGAGCTGCACGGCCGGCTGACCAAGCCGGCGGGCTCGCTGGGCGCGCTGGAGGAGCTTTCGGTACGCCTCGCCGGCCTGGCCGGAGTCTGCCCACCACCGCTGCCCGAGCCGGCCGCCGTGGCGATCTTCGCCGGCGACCACGGGGTGCACGCCCAGGGGGTCAGCCCCTGGCCGCAGGAGGTCACCGCGCAGATGATCGGCAACTTCCTGGCCGGTGGGGCGGTGGTCAACGCGTTCGCCCGGCAGGCCGGCGCCTCGGTCACCGTGGTCGACGTCGGAGTGGCCACCCCGCTGCCCACCGACCCGGCCGCCGACCCGACGGCCCTCGACCCGACGGCCCTCGACCCGACGGCCCTCGACCCGACGGTGCTCGACCCGGCCGTGCCCCGGCTGGTTGTCGCGTCCGTCCGCCGGGGCACCCGTGACCTCACAGTGACCGCCGCGCTGACCCGGGACGAGGCGCTGGCGGCGGTGCAGACCGGCATCCGGATCGCCGACGAGCTGATCGACGCCGGCGCCGGCATCCTGCTCACCGGGGACATGGGCATCGGCAACACCACCCCGGCCGCCGTGCTCATCGCCGCGTTCACCGGCGCCGACCCGCTTGACACCACCGGTCGGGGCACCGGGGTCGACGACCCGACGTACGCGCACAAGGTGGCAGTGGTGCGGGCCGCGCTGGCCCGGCACACCCCCGACCCGGCCGACCCACTGGGGGTGCTGGCCGCCGTCGGTGGACTGGAGCACGCCGCCCTGGCCGGGCTGATCCTGGGGGCCGCAGCGCGCCGCACGCCGGTGCTGCTGGACGGTGTGATCGCGGTCTCGGCCGCGCTCGCCGCCGCGGCGCTCGCCCCGGCGGCGGTCTGCGCCATGGTCGCCGGCCACCGCTCGGCCGAGCCCGGCGCCACTGTCGCGTTGCGCCACCTCGGCCTCGACCCGCTGATCGACCTGGGGCTGCGCCTCGGCGAGGGCACCGGTGCGCTGCTGGCGTTGCCAGTGGTCACCGGCGCGGTCCGGGTGCTGCACGAGGTGGCCACCTTCGACTCCGCAGGGGTGGCCGAGAAGTGAGCACGCGCAGCGAACGAGCCGTCCGCCTCGGTGGTGCGGCATGACCTCCAATCCGTACCCCCTGGGTTTGCGGCTGCACGGGCGGCGGGTGGTAGTGGTGGGTGGCGGCGCTGTCGCCACCCGGCGCGTACCCGCGCTGCTGGACGCCGGCGCGGACGTCCTCCTGGTGGCCCCGGAGCTGACCCCGGCGCTGCGCGCCAGGGCCGACGCGGGTCGGCTGCACTGGGTGCCGCGCCGGTTCGTGCCCGAGGACCTGGACGGCGCCTGGCTGGTCCAGGTGGCTGTCGACGACCCGATAGCGGCGGCTTCGGTGAGCGCCGTCGCCACCGAGCGGCGGATCTTCTGCGTCCGGGCCGACGACCGGACGGCCGCCACCGCCTGGACCCCGGCCGTGACCCGGCACGGCCCCGTCACCGTGGCGGTGCTCGGCGGCGGAGACCCGCGCCGGGCGATGACCGTCCGCGACGCCATCCGCGACCTCCTGGCGGTCCGCCTGGCACCGGACGGGATCGCTGGCCGGCCCGACGCTTCCACTGGGACGACAGGTGGGCGGCAGGCCGGGCGGGTGGCGCTGGTCGGTGCGGGGCCGGGGGACCCGGAGCTGATCACCGTGAAGGGCTGGCGGCTGCTCACCGAGGCCGACGTGGTGGTCGCCGACCGGCTGGTGCCCGGGCTGCTCCTCGACGAGTTGCGCCCGGACGTCGAGCTGGTGGACGCCTCGAAGATCCCTTACGGCCCGTCCCGGGCCCAGGAGGAGATCAACCAGATCCTTGTCGACCGGGCCCTGGCCGGCGCCTTCGTGGTGCGGCTCAAGGGCGGTGACCCGTACGTCTTCGGACGCGGCGGTGAGGAGTTGCTGGCCTGCGCGGCCGCCGGCGTGCCGGTGACAGTGGTGCCCGGGGTGACCAGCTCGATCGCCGCGCCGGCCGCGGCCGGCATTCCGGTCACCCATCGGGGGGTGGCGCACGAGTTCACAGTGGTCTCCGGGCACCTGGCACCCGACGCTCCGGCCTCGCTGGTGCGCTGGGACGCCCTCGCCGGTCTGCACGGCACCCTGGTGATCCTGATGGGGTTGAAGAACCTCGCCGCCATCACTGGCACCCTGATCGCCCACGGTCGGTCGCCGCAGACGCCGGCCGCCGTCGTCCAGGAAGCCACGACGGGCACCCAGCGGGTCCTGCGGTCCACGCTGGGCGAGGTAGCGGCCGACCTGCGTGCGGCCGACCTACGCCCGCCCGCCGTCGTCGTGGTGGGCGACGTGGTGGGCGCCCTCGACGGCTGACCGACGACCGAACGCGGCGGCGACCCCTCCGGCGGTGGATGCCAGCCGCTGTCGTTGTCGGTGGTTGTCGGTGGCTGTCGACACAATGTCGCTCATGCTCACCGTGAAGGACCCTCACGAGACGTGGCGAACGGATCTGCTGACCCCGATCGCGCTGAGTTGTGGACGGCAGGGCCTGACCACCAGCTTCGAGGATCTCCCCTCGGGATGGCGCGATGCTCCGGTCCGGACTCTGAGGTGCACGGACGCCGAGGGCTCCTGGGCCGTCCTGGTCACTGTGGTCCGTGGCTATCGCCAGCCGACGGGCGACTCGCTCGTCGGCAACGAGTTCGGCCGTGATCCGCACACCGGCTACGACCTGGACTCGCCCGGCGACCTGGTGTACGAGCTGCAGGTGACCGAGGACGACGGGTCCGACGAGCCCGAGCTGCTGGAGTTCCGGCTCTTCGGCGACCCGTGGGCGGCCGGGATGGAGGTGTTGCGGTGGGCCGGGAAGACGGCGACGTACTCGGTCAGCCCGTCGGTCGAGCGGGCCGAGACACGGCAGCGCCGGGACCGCCGACAGTTCGACAATCGCCAGGCCAGCGCGGCATCGCCGCCGGTCCGGATCGGCGCGGTGTCGGATGAGGCCGCCGCCGACCTCGACGCCCTCGACCTGTCCACGTTGTGCTGGCACTTCCCACGCGGGAACACCGGCGCCTACCTGCGGTCCGCGGTGGTCGCACTGGCCGGCTACGGCGAGCAGCGGCCGCACCTGCGGGGCCGGTGGCTCACCGCGCGGGTCGAGGGCGCGGAGTTGGTCGTCGGCATCGACGACCTGATCCCGGCCAACCAGCGGCACCGCTGGGACAACGCCCGGTGGCTGTGGGACCGCCGAGCGGCGAACACCCCGGCAGGGCTTCGCTGGCAGGTCGATCGGGTCGAGCAGGCCGCCCCCGCGGTCGCGGCCGTCCGCCGAGGCGCGTTGCCCGAGGCGCTGACCAACGCCGGGGTGGAGACGGATCCGGAGCTCGACGCGTTGCTGACCGGGGTGCCGTCCCGGCTCTCCGACGCCGAACTCACGGCGACCTGGGTGGCGAACCTGTACCGCGGTCTCGCCGACCTCGCGCCCTGGCGGCTGGACGCGGCGTACCGAGGTTGGCGTGACGCGCGACAGGCGCAGGGACTTGCGGTCCAGGACCCTGTCGTCCTGTTCGGCCTCGGCGGCGTCGGCGCGGCCCGTAAACCGAAGCTCGCGCTCGACCACACCGGCGGCGCCCCACTACTGCGCCTGATCCACACCGGCAGCAACGCGGTGCTGCCGTACGCGCACTGGACGGTGCCCGCCGACCTCGTCGCCCACCTGCACGGGTGGCAACCGAGCCTGCCGTACCCGCACTGACCGACGGGGCCGGAGCGCAAGCGCTCCGGCCCCGTCACACACACGGCGAACTACTGCTTGAGCATGTTGTCCAGCAGCAGGGCGCAGCGGATCAGACCGAGGTGGCTGTACGCCTGCGGGTGGTTGCCCAGGCCGCGCTCGGCGAGCGGGTCGTACTGCTCGGGGAGCAGCCCGGTCGGGCCGGCGGTCAGCACCATCTGCGCGAACAGCTCCTCGGCGTCGGTGCGGCGGCCGGTGCGCAGGTACGCCTCGATCAGCCACGCCGTGCAGATGTGGAAGCCGCCCTCACGGCCGGGCAGGCCGTCGTCCCAGTGGTAGCGGTAGACGACCGGGCCGCTGCGCAGGTCCGCCTCGATCCGCAGGACTGTGGACAGGAAGCGCGGGTCGTCGCCCGGGAGCAGGCCGGAGAGGCCGATCCAGAGCGACGAGGCGTCCATGTCCTCGTCCCCGTACGCGACGCTGTACGCCTCGACGTCGGAGTGCCAGCCGTGCTCCAGCACGTTGGCGCCGATCCGGTCGCGCAGGTCCTTCCACTCGGGCCGGTCCTCGCCGCCGTGCTCGCGCATCACGTGCAGCGCGCGGTCGACTGTCATCCAGCACATCACCTTGGAGAAGACGTGGTGCCGGGGTGGCAGCCGGGCCTCCCAGATGCCGTGGTCGGGCTCGTGCCAGCGGCGGCGGACCGCCTCGACCATGTTCTCCAGGACCCGCCACTCGTCGTCACGGACCGAACCGCGAGCGTCGGCGACGGCCGCGATCAGGTCGGCGATCGGGCCGAAGACGTCCAGCTGCAACTGGTGGTTGGCGAGGTTGCCGACCCGGACCGGCCGGGAGCCGGCGTACCCGGGCAGCGTGTCGATGACGGCCTCGGCACCCAGCTCGTAGCCGTCGATGGTGTAGAGCGGGTGCAGTCGCTCCGGGTGCCCGCCGGTGCGCTCGATGCAGCCGTCCACCCAGCGCAGCAGCGCCTCGGCCTCCTCGACGGAGCCCAGGTCGACAAGTGCGCGGGCGGTCAGCGCGGCGTCGCGCAGCCAGCAGTAGCGGTAGTCCCAGTTGCGGACGCCGCCCAGCTCCTCGGGGAGCGAGGTGGTCGCCGCGGCCAGGATCGAGCCGGTGGCTTCGTGGCAGAGCCCGCGCAGGGTGAGGGCGCTGCGCGCGACCAGGTCGCGGGCGGTGGACGGCAGCCGCAGCGAGGCCACCCAGTCCTTCCACGGCTGCTCGGCGGCGGCCTGCCGCTCGTGGATCGGCACCCGATGGTGCTCCAGGCTGTGCGTGCCGAAGCGCAGCTCCAGCACTACCTGCCCACCGGCGGCGGAGAGGTCGACGATCGCCTTGGCGGTCTCGTACCCCCCGTCGTTGCCGACCTCCCACTCCACACCGGGGGCGTAGAGCGCTACCGGCTCGTTGGAGCCGAGCACCAGCAGACCGTCGCCGATCGGCTGCAACTGCACGGCGACCTGGCCGAACTCGGGCCTCGGCGCGAACTCCACAGTGGCCTTGCCGCTGCCGGTCAGCACCCGGACCAGTGTCGAGTCGCCGGTGATGACCGCCGGGCTGTCGCTCGGTGTGGTCTCCCGGGCCGGCTTGTCCAGCCAGTCGGTGACGGTGAGCCCGGACCAGCGGGTCTCCACGGTCATCGTGCCGGACCGGTAGCGCTGGCCCAGCGGGATGCCGCCACGTTCCGGGGTGATGCTGAAGTGGCCGGCCGGGCTGCCACCGACCAGGTCGGCGAAGATCGCCGCCGAATCGGGCTTGGGGTGGCAGAGCCAGCTCACCTTGGCCTCGGGGGTGAGCAGAGCGACGGTACGACCGTTGGCCAGCATGGAGTGCCGTTCGATCGGCACCGCCCGCTCACCGAACAGCCAGTGCCGCCGGGTTTCCAGCAGCAGCGCCAGCGCGCGGGCGGCCTCCAGCGGGTCGGCCACCCGGTAGCTGGCCTGGGTGTCGCCGGGGCCGATCTTGATGCCGAGGTCGGGACCGTGCAGGTGGCCGAACCCGTTCTCGTCGGTGACGTCGTCGCCGATGAACAGGACCGCGCTGGAGGCGAGCTGGGTCCGCAACTGGTCGAGTGCGGTGCCCTTGTGGGTGGCCACCACGGAAAGTTCGATGACCTCCTTGCCCTGGGTCACAGTGACGCCGTCGAAGGTGGCCGGACCGTTGCGGACCGCCTCGATGGCGGCGGCGGCGATCTGCGGGTCGACCCCACGGGTGTGCATCGCGACGCTCGCCGGTTTGCGTTCCAGCCGGATGCCCGGGTGCTGGGCGGCGATCTCACGCAGCGCGTTGCGGACCTGGGTCCGTACGGCGACCAACTCGGGGGAGAGCCGCTCGACGAAGCCGATGTCGAACTCGGAGCCGTGGCTGCCGACGAGGTGCACCTCGCTGGGCAGCCGCGAGAGCGCGGCCAGGTCGCGCAGCGCCCGACCAGAGACCACCGCCACTGTGGTCTGCGGCAGCGCGGCGAGCGCGCGGATCGCGGCGACCGACTCGGGCAGCGGGACGGCTGTGCTGGGGTCTTCCACGATCGGCGCCAGCGTGCCGTCGTAGTCGCAGGCGACCAGGAGCTGGGGGACCCGGGCGATCCGGCCGATGGCGGAACGCAACTCAGGGTCCATGACCCCGGTGGCGTTTGCCGCCCCATCGTTGACGGACGTGTTCACTCGGCCTCCGCCTCGGGAACTCCGAGCTCCGAGAGGAAAGACTTGGCCCAGTGGCCCACGTCGTGGGTACGCAGGTGACGTTGCATTGTCCGCATCCGGCGGCGTGCCTCGGTTTTCTCCACGTGCACTGCCCGGAGGAGGGCGTCCTTGACCGCGTCCGGGTCGTGCGGGTTACACAAAAATGCCTGGCGAAGCTCGGTGGCGGCACCGGCGAACTCACTGAGTACGAGCGCGCCACCCTGGTCGGCACGTGATGCTACGTATTCCTTCGCCACGAGGTTCATTCCGTCTCGCAGCGGGGTCACCATCATCACGTCGGCAGCAACGTACATCGCCGCCAGCTCACTGCGACTGTACGACTGATGGAGGTAATGGACCGCCGGCACGCCGACCCTGCCGAACTCGCCGTTGATCCGGCCGACCTCGCGCTCCACCTTCACCCGTAGTGCCTGGTAGTGCTCCACGCGCTCGCGGCTGGGTGTGGCGACCTGAACCATGACCGCGTCGGGAACTGTCAACTTTCCGTCAGCCAGCAGCTCCCGGAAGGCCTTGAGCCGCAACTCGATGCCCTTTGTGTAATCCAGCCGGTCCACGCCCAGGATTATCGTCTTCGGATCGCCCAACTCGGCGCGAATCTGCTTGGCCCGGGCCTGGATCGCCGGATCGGCGGCCATCCGTTCCATCTCCTGGGTGTCGATCGAGATGGGGAAGGCGCCCGCCTTCACCTGCCGACCGTCGACCTGGATCATCTGCCCCTCGTAGCGCAGCCCGAGCAGGTGCCGGGCCAGCCGGACGAAGTTCTGCGCGGCCAGCCGCTGCTGGAAACCGACCAGGTCGGCACCGAGCAGACCGCGCAGGATCTCGGTACGGAACGGCATCTGCATGAACAGCTCGATCGGCGGGAACGGGATGTGCAGGAAGAACCCGATCCGCAGGTCCGGGCGGAGTTCACGGAGCATCGCCGGCACCAACTGGAGCTGGTAGTCCTGCACCCAGACCGTCGCGCCCTCGGCCGCCACGTCGGCTGCGGCCTCCGCGAACCGGGCGTTGACCAGGCGGTACGCCTCCCGCCACCGGCGCTTGTAGGCCGGCGTCTCCACCGCGTCGTGGTAGAGCGGCCAGATCGTCGCGTTGGACTGGCCCTCGTAGTAGCGCTCCAACTCCTCGGCGCTGAGCGGGACCGGGTGCAGCCGGATCCCCTCCAGGTCGAACGGCTCGGGGGCCGCGCCGGTGCCACCGGCCCAGCCGACCCAGGTGCCCTTGTGTTCGGCGAGTACGGGATGCAGCGCGGTGACCAGCCCGCCAGGGCTGCGTCGCCACTGCCGGCCCTCGGGTGTGCTCACCTCGTCGACCGGCAGACGGTTCGCCACTACGACAAAGGAGCTACGGACGGTCACGATCGGCCACCTCCGGGTACTGACGGGTCCACCGCGATGAGCGTACTGAGCGTAGCTGCGGCGTCTTGTGCCCCGTGCCGGAGTCTCCTACCCGCCTCGGTGCGACCGAATCCTAAAGGTGATCTTGTCGACAGCCCGCAGGTCAGAGGTCGATGATCGGCCATTCCTTGGGCAGCACCTCGCCGAGCAGCTCCCGCCGGTCCGTCATGATCGGCACGAGGGGGTGGGCGGCGGCGTCCATCGCCAACTGAGCTAGGTCCGTGTGTCCGGTCATCCGGCGCGACCATCCGCCGAGAAACGAGCACATGTTCGGCTCGACAGGTGTTACCCGGATGTGCGGCAACGCGGCGAGTACTTCGAGCATCTCCCACTGATCGGGAGTGGCCTCCTGGTGCGCACGGACGAGGCAGAGTGCCGGCACCAGCACGTGCACGCCATAGTCGGCGGCTTCCGCGATGCGGTGTCCGACATCCCGTTCGGACGAGGAATATGCCAGCAGGGCGGTCGCATCCAGCGCCAAGCCGTAGCCCGTCACCGGGTGGCTCTCGCGCGTGCCGCCAAGACCTCCGCCTGGAGCTGGGCTGCCTGTTCGCGCAGTTCGGGCGTGATGCTCGCCCGCAACTGCTCCATCTCGGCGTGTACCCGCGCGACGCCCTCGTCGGTGATCTCAAAACCCACCCGCCGGAGGATCTCCCGCGTCTTCTCCCCGGCCACCCTCCGCCGCAGAGACTCAGCGACATAGGCGGAGGCGTTCGGCTCGTCGGCCAGCCTGTCGGCAAGCTCATCGGGCAGGCTGATGGTGATCTTCTTGGTCATACCGAAACCGTAATTTGCCTTACCGGCTCTGGCAAGGAGGCGCGCTCGCGTACCCCTGGGGCGGGGTGATGTGGGCGAAGCGCGCCGTACCTGTCAGGATTGACGATGGCGTGCGCGCGGCCGGCTCCCGGCCGGCGGCGGCGGGCGGTCCTCGCAGCCCGCGCCGCGCCGCCGATCAGCGACAGCAACCGACGGAGGTAGCCCGCACCGTGGCCCAGTACATCTACGTTCTGGAAAAGGCGCGCAAGGCGCACGGCGACAAGGTCGTGCTCGACAACGTGACGTTGAGCTTCCTGCCAGGAGCCAAGATCGGTGTGCTCGGTCCGAACGGCGCCGGTAAGTCCAGCCTCCTCAAGATCATGGCAGGGTTGGACAAGCCGAGCAACGGCGAGGCCCGACTCATGCCCGGCTACACCGTCGGCATGCTCGCCCAGGAGCCCCCGCTCAACGAGGCCAAGACCGTGCTCGGCAACGTCGAGGAGGCGGTCGCCGAGACCAAGGCCAAGCTGGAGCGGTTCAACAAGATCGCCGAGCAGATGGCCACCGACTACTCCGACGAGCTGATGGAGGAGATGGGCAAGCTCCAGGAGGAGCTCGACCATCTCGACGCCTGGGACGTCGACTCCAAGCTCGAACTGGCCATGGACGCGCTGCGCTGCCCGCCGCCGGACGCCGACGTGACCCAGCTCTCCGGTGGAGAGCGTCGCCGAGTGGCGCTCTGCAAGCTGCTGCTGGAGGCGCCCGACCTGCTGTTGCTCGACGAGCCCACCAACCACCTGGACGCGGAGAGCGTCTCCTGGCTGGAGCAGCACCTCGCCAAGTACGCCGGCACCGTCATGGCGATCACCCACGACCGGTACTTCCTCGACAACGTGGCCGGCTGGATCCTGGAGCTCGACCGCGGCCGGGCCATCGGCTACGAGGGCAACTACTCCACCTACCTGGAGAAGAAGGCCGCTCGCCTGGCCGTCGAGGGTCGCCGCGACGCCAAGATGAAGAAGCGCCTCACCGAGGAGCTGGAGTGGGTCCGCTCCAACGCCAAGGCCCGGCAGACCAAGTCCAAGGCCCGCCTGGACCGGTACGACGAGATGGCCAACGAGGCGGAGAAGACCCGCAAGCTCGACTTCGAGGAGATCCAGATCCCGCCGGGCCCGCGCCTGGGCAGCACGGTGATCGAGGCGGTCAACCTCAGCAAGGGCTTCGGCGACCGGCTGTTGATCGACAACCTGTCGTTCTCGCTGCCGCGCAACGGCATCGTCGGCATCATCGGCCCCAACGGCGTCGGCAAGACCACCCTGTTCAAGACCATCGTCGGGCTGGAAGAGCCGACCGGCGGGCAGGTCCGGGTCGGCCCCACCGTCTCGCTGTCGTACGTCGACCAGAACCGCGAAGGCCTCAACGGCGACAAGACCGTCTGGGAGGTCGTCTCCGACGGGCTGGACTACCTGATGGTAGGCAAGGTCGAGATGCCGTCGCGGGCGTACATCGCCGCATTCGGCTTCAAGGGACCGGACCAGCAGAAGCCGACGAAGGTGCTCTCCGGCGGTGAGCGCAACCGGCTCAACCTGGCGCTGACCCTGAAGATCGGCGGCAACGTCATCCTGCTCGACGAGCCGACGAACGACCTGGACGTGGAGACGCTGTCCAGCCTGGAGAACGCACTGCTGGAGTTCCCCGGCTGCGCCGTGGTCATCTCGCACGACCGGATGTTCCTGGACCGCGTCGCCACGCACATCCTGGCCTGGGAGGGCGACGACCAGGACCCGACCCGGTGGTTCTGGTTCGAGGGCAACTTCGAGGCGTACGAGAAGAACAAGATCGACCGCCTCGGCGCGGAGGCTGCCCGGCCGCACCGGGTGACCTACCGCAAGCTGACCCGCGACTGACCGGCCGAGAAGGTGTCTGACCGCTTCGTCTACCACTGCACCCTGCGCTGGTCCGACCTGGACGCGTACGGCCACGTCAACAACTCGCGCTTCCTCACGCTGTACGAGGAGGCGCGGGTGGCGTTGATGTTCGCCGGGGGCCGGGCCTGGGGCGTCGGCTCGTTCGCCGACGGTGTGGTGATCCGCCGGCACGAGGTCGACTACCTGCGCCCGGTCGACTACGCGCTCGGCCGGGCCACCGCGGAGGCGGCACCCACGGTCCGGATCGAGCTGTGGGTGGAGGAGATCCGGGCCTCCCGGTTCACCGTCGCCTACGAGTTGTACGACGGTGAGGTGCTGGCCAGCCGTGCCCGTTCGGTGCTGGTGCCGTTCGACCTGACCCGCCAGGTGCCCCGGCGGATCACCACCGAGGAACGGGACTTCCTGCTCACGTACGCGCCGCAGGGCGGTGTGGCGTGACCCGACCGGGCACCGCCGAGCCGGGCCGGACGGCGGCGTCCACCCACGGTGTCGTCGGGGTGGCGGACGCGGGCGCCTTCCTGGCCCGGCTGGTCCGGTTGGATCCGGTCGCGCCGGTTCGGCTGCGGCCGGCCGGCGCGCCGGGCCGGGTCGCCCTGTGGGCCCGGCTGCCGTGGCAGGTCCTGGTGGTCCGCACGGTTGCCGGTGGGCCGACCGACGGCGTCGCGGAGGACGTCACGGTGGCGGCCGCGGAGCTGCTCGCCGAGCTGGAGCGGGGCGGGGCGGCGCTGCCGACCCGCCGGGACGCTCAATGGCGGTGGCCGTTGCCGCCGACGCGGAGCCGCCAGGTGGAGTCGCTGCCCGTTGCCGAGTTGCGACGGATCGCCGACGCGGCGGCGGGCACCCTGCGGACGGCGAGCGAGCAGGGTGTGGCCGGTCGTGCCGTGGGCCAGCGGGCCTTGCGTGACGCGTTGCTCGACCACGTGGCGGTGCTGATCACCCCGGACGGGACGCCCGCCGCGCCGGTCGAGGTGCCGCAGCGGCTGGTGCAGGGGGTGGTCCGGATGGGCTTCCTCGGCACCGCCAACGGCTCGGCGGCTAGCGAGGGCGGGGATGCCGTTCAGGTGCGGGTGGCCGGTCGTTGGGTCGGCCTGGTGGGACCGCACGGAGCGGCTTGGTTGCAGAAGGCCACGGATCTTGCCGTGACACCCCTGAGCGCTCGTCCGAACGGATGACCCCGGATCATTCTTCTGGTCAGGGGCGGTCGTTGGGGGGGTGCTTCAACCCGGCTGTCCGGGTACCGTCCATCCTCGGATCCAACGCACCGTAGGCGACTGGATCCGCTGGGGAGTGAGGTGCGCGAGCGATGCCGTGGTGGTCATGGCGCCCCGGTCCCGCCGACGGCGGCGATCCGGAAACCCGAAGCGGGATCACAGTCGATAGCGCGGTCCGGATCGGGCCGCCCAGCCCTCGCCAGCCGGGGGACGACTGCCCGTCCAACGAGCGGCCCGTGCTGACCGAGATGCCCGCCACCGTCGAGCCGGTGAGTCTGCGCCGGGTCTGTGACGCACTCGATCTGCTCGACGTGCGTTACCTGGCCGACGGCGACGGCAACCTGCTGGCGATGTGGGAGCGGCACGCGGTGCTGGTCACCCTCGAAGGGCCGGAGGACGAGATCCTGGTCATGCGGGCTCGTCCGCACGCCACGGTCCCGCCGGACTGGGCCGACCGGGCGTACCGGGTGGTCAACGAGTGGAACCACACCCGCCGGTTCTGCAAGGCGTACATCGGTGACCCGACCGAGCGCGGTCAGCTACCGATCTACGCCGAGCTTCAGGTGCCCCTGGGTGCGGGCACCCACGACGCGCTCCTGGTCGAGATGCTCGACTGCGGCGCGGCGGTCGCCACCAGCTTCGTCGACTGGCTGCACGACGAGGGCGCGCTGCTCTGACGCCGCTCCGGGTGGGGTGGGTCAGCCGCCGTTGGTCGGGTCGTCCTCGACGTTGACCATGAAGTACGCGGCCCGCTCCAGGTAGTCCCAGAGGGTTGCGGCGATCTCCGGCTCAAGGTCGAGCCGGTCCACGGCGCGGCGCATGTTCCGCAGCCAGGCGTCCCGTTCGGCCGCGCCGATCCGGAACGGCGCGTGGCGCATCCGCAGCCGCGGGTGCCCGCGCTGAGCGGAGTACGTGTTCGGCCCGCCCCAGTACTGCATCAGGAACAGGGTCATCCGGTCCGCGGCCGGGCCCAGGTCCTCCTCCGGGTACATGGGTCGCAGCAGGGGGTCGGTGGCGACGCCGGCGTAGAACTCGTCGACCAGCTTGCGGAACGTGGGTTCGCCGCCGACCGCTTCGAAGAGGGTCATCGACGCACCGGGACGGTCGGATTCACCTGCGGAAGTCACAGTTCCATCCTGCCAGGTGCGTCCGGTGTCGACCCGTCCCGCACGGCGTGCGTCGGATCACGCCGGGTCGACAATCCCGAATATCGGGCGCCCGGCCTGCACGGGTGAAGGTCGGCTCGACGGTCAGGTGACCGCGTGCCGACGGTGGCCGTCACCGGCGTGTGGGTCGGACGTGCCCTCCACCGGGCGGTCGCTGGCCGGGGCGCCGAGCCCGGTGGGCGGCGGAGCGGCGTTCGCCAACGAGGCGGCAGTGATCGCGTCGTTCACCGTCTGCCGGTCCGGCCAACGCAGCGTGGCCACCGCCATCAGCACCACCCCGGCTGCGCTCCAGAGCCCCACCACTATCGGAATGGGGAACCGTTCGGCGAGCATCCCGGTGACCAGCACCGCGAGGCCCTGGATGACCTGTATGCCGGTGGCCATCACTCCGAAGGCCCGGGCTCGGAAGCCGTTGGGCAGCGCCTGGACGAACAACCCGTTGGCCATCGGCATCATGCCGGCGACCGCGAAACCGCAGAGCGCGGCGAGCAACGCGACCACCAGCGGCGGGGGATCGAGTAGCACCGGTACGAGCATCAACGGGGCGAGTACCGCGAGCGGCCGCATCAGCTTCAGCCGGCGAGCCGGCCCGAAAAGGCGACTCACCAGCAACCCACCGAGGATGAAGCCGATCGGGTTGGCCACCATGATCGCTGCTTGTGCGGTGCCTGCGCTCACCGTGCCCCGGCCCTCCTCGTTGGCCCAGGCTGCGGCCAGACCCTCGGGCACGATCGAGAAGAGCATCGAACTGAACACCAGCACCGCGATGGCGCGCAGCACCGGTGTGCGGAACACAATGCCGAACCCCTGCCGAGTTTCCTGCAGCAGGTGGCTGCGGTGCTCCGGGTCCATCACCGCCGGGCGGTGGCGCACACCGAGGCGAACCAGCAGCGCCGAGAGACCGAACGTGACCGCGTTGAACAGCAGCGCCGCCTCCGGGTCGACCGAGGCGACAGCGGCGCCGAAGACGTACCCCACGACCTGGGCGGCCTGCCCGACGCTGCTGTTCAGTGACAGCCCCAGTACCAGTCGGTCCCCGGTGAGCAATTGCGCGATCAGCGCGGACTTCGCCGCCTGGCTTGGCGGGTTGGCCAGGGTGGCGGCGAAGATGAGCACCAGCACCGCCTGGTACGGCAGGCCCGGAATGGCGATGAGCAGCATCAGCGCCATCCGGATGAGGTCGCATGCCACCATCACCCGTCGGAACGGGTACCGCTCCGCGAGTGCGGCGAGCACGGGACCGCCGAGCAGCCAGGGTAGGAAGCTGACCGCGAAGGCAGCCGCGGAGAGCGCGACGGACCGGGTCTGCTGATAGACGAGCAGGGTGACGGCGGCCTTCGCGACATAGTCGCCGATCCAGGAGAGAGCGCCAGCCATGAAAACAGCCCGGAACTCGTGCTGGCCGAAGACTTCGCGGAATGTGGCGGGGCCTTCCGCGGAAGGTCGCTCGTCAGGCACCGTCGCCTCCATCGGCCCCGGCTCGGCCGCTCGTGGCAGCCCGGCCGGAAGCGCTCGTCAGATCTACGGATCAGCGAGGATGTGATCACGCTTTGGTGGGAACGCGTGGTCCGGATTCTGCCCGATCGTCTGACAACTAGCTAGGTCGAACGGGTCGTTCGTCGCCTCCCCGACTGAACGAACGGACGATACCCGAGGGGCCGGCCGGATCGCGACCCCTGAATTGCCGGACAGTGTCGGCGGTGTCAGGTGGCGCCGCCCTGACCGGTCTCGCCCTCAGACATCGGCCGGGTCGACAGACCGGGATAGATGCGGGCCGCGGCGATCTGCGCGGTGATCCCCGAATTCTCCAGCGCCTCGGCGAGACGCCGACGCAGTTCCCGGCCCACCGCGAACTGCCCGTCCGCTGTGGTCTTCACCACGGTGCGGATGACCGCGCCGTCCACCGTCACCTGCTCGACACCCAGCACCTCGGGCGCCTCCACGATCTCCGGTGACAGCTCCGGGTCCATCGCGATCGAGGCGGCTGCGGTCCGTAGCACCGCCGTGGCCTCCTCGGTGCTGTTGAAACCGATCGGCAGGTCCACCACCACGAGAGCCCAACCCTGGCTCTTGTTGCCCACCCGGATGATCTCGCCGTTGCGGATGTACCAGAGCACGCCCCGGCCGTCGCGCACCGTGGTGACCCGCAGGCCGACCGACTCGACCACGCCCATCGCCTCGCCCAGGTCGACGTTGTCACCCACGCCGTACTGGTCCTCGATCAGCATGAACAGGCCGGCGATCAGATCCTTCACCAGGCTCTGCGCGCCGAAGCCCAGCGCGACGCCGGCGATCCCCGCGCTGGCCAGCAGCGGCGCCAGGTCGAAGCTGAACTCCCGCAGGATCATCAGTAGCGCGATGCCGAAGACGAACGCTGTGGTCAGGCTGCGCAGCACCGACCCGATCGCCTCGGCCCGCTGCCTCCGTCGCTCGGGCACGAACTCGGCAGGGTCGACAGCGGCGGTGGGTACCCGCTCGCGCAGCGGCCGCAGCATCGTCGGCACCGCACCGTCGGTGGTCGTCCGAACCAACCGGTCGATCGTCCGGTGTAGCGCCCAGCGGGCCACCATCGCCAGTGCCAGGATCAGCAGCACTCGAAGCGGTTTGAGCAGGATCCAGTAGCTTCCCTCGGCGAACCAGGCCGACTCGGTGATCCGGTAGATCCACTCGCAGGAGGTGCTGCCCTGGCAGCTCACCGAGGCGGCGTCGGACAGGGCTAGGGGCGTCACGCTGGCGGCACTCACTATGTCTTCGTACCGCAAGGAGCCCGAGCGTCCGCCGCCGACCCACCGGCCGGCGGACCGACGTGGCGAGCATGGCGGCTGGAGAGGTGGAGCGTGGGCGTCGACCCGATGGGGCGCAAGGGCCGGGACCGGGTCTTCCACGGCAGTGCCGATCGCTGGATCGGACGGCTGCTGCTGCTGGGCATCGTGGTGGCGGTGCCGAAGGGGATGTCCGAGCCGATGACACCCCAGCGCGGCGCACCGACGGAACCGGTTGGGGTACCAGTCGCGCGGAGCAACCCTGCCGAAGCGGTGCGTTCGGCATCGATTCCGTCCCGGCGCGGGTGATCCGCTTACCAGAAGAGAGATTAGTACGTGCAATCCGGGGTCCGATCAGGGACTATTGGCGCAACGGACGTCGGTGATCGGCCCGGCGTCGACCGTGTGGGCCCCTGTGCCCGGCCCCGGTCGGCGGCGGTCCCCAGCAGCCGCTGAACCGGGAGGGTGAGCGCGATGCCTGACATACGACCCACTGTGGGCTCCGGCGCGTTGGTCCTCAACGCCACCTACGAGCCGCTGTGTGTCGTGTCGGTGCGTCGCGCCGCGATCCTCGTCCTCTCCGCCAAGGCGGTCTGCGTCGCCGACGGTGACGGCATCCTGCACAGCGCCCGGGACGCGCTCCCGGTGCCATCAGTGGTTCGGCTGACGCGCTTCGTCCGGGTGCCGTACCGAACGCATGTCGGGCTGTCCCGCCGGGCGATCTTCGCCCGGGACGGGTGGCGGTGCGCCTACTGCCGGGGCCCGGCCGAGACCATCGACCACGTCTTTCCGCGCAGCCGGGGTGGCCGGCACGCGTGGGAGAACGTGGTCGCCGCGTGTGCCAGGTGCAACCACACCAAGGGCGACAAGACCCCGGCCGAGATGGGGTGGCGGTTACACGCGTTGCCGGCCGCCCCGAAGGGCACCGCCTGGCGGGTGCTGGGCCACCGTGCCCCGGACCCCCGCTGGGCCGACTGGCTGGACCTGCGGGAGCCCGAGGCAGCCGCCTGACCCCGCAGGGTGCGGTCAGGCTCCGGGTTGCGGGCGGGTTGCCCGGCGCGCAGCGCGTTCGTGGCGGTCGACCGCTCGGCGGTACGCGACCGCGAGGAGCCGGTCGATCTCGGGCAGCAGTTGCGGACCGGGCATGACGATGCTGGCGAAGCCGTACTGTGCGTAGCCCGGGTGCGGCACGAAGGTGTCCAGTCGGGCGAAGTCGAACTCGTGTCGGTGCTCCTCGAATGCCTTGGGCGGGAAGCCGAACAGCCGCTCGAACTCGGCCCGACCCAGGTCCAGGTTGAGGCGGAAGACACCGGGGCGGCCAAGCTGTGCGGCCTCGTCGAAGCCGGGCACGTCGTGCTCGACGATTGTGGCGAACGGCTGGCGGCGGTCCGGGCCGACGAAGAAGAACCGGTCGCCCCAGGCCGCCTCTGGTGATTCGTTCTCCTCGCTCGCCACGACCTGCTCGACGCCGGGCAGTGCGGCGATCCGATCGGCGAGCACGGCCGTGTCGACACCGGTCGGGACGTGCAGGACCGCGTCGGCGTTTTCGATGGTGGCCCGGTCCAGCGGGAAGTAGCGGTAGTCGTGCGTTCGCTGCTCGGCCGCTGCGATGTCGGACGTCGGCAGGTACCGGGGAAGGCTGGTCACCTGCTGGAGTCGGCCCTCGTAGGTCGTGGCGGCGGGCGGCCCGATGCCGAGCGCCGGGCTCGCGCCGAGGCTGCCGGCGATCACCGCGTACCGGTCGCCCATTAACGACGCGACGATCGCGCCGGCGCCGGCCCACGACACCTGCGTCTCGGCGAGTGTCATCGTGCTCTGGTGGCGCTGGAGGTGCGTGTTGTGCGCGAAGACCAGTGTGGGCCCGCGATGTGCCTCGGCCGATCGGATCGCGAGCAGGTTCTCGGCCATCAGCGCGTCCCGGACCCCGGCCAGGTGGGCGAAGCGTTCCTCCTGGGCCAGTGGTGCGGCGGCCGCAGCGTGGTAACGCAGCAACGCGACAGCGGCCGAGGCGTGCACGAACGCCGCCCGCCAGCCCGCTGACTTCCGCGGCGCCCGCAGGTACAACTCGGTCAGCAGGTCGTCGGCGAGCACCCGCAGTCGTTGGGCGTCTGTCGAGCGCCCGACCGAACGGCCGGACTCCCAGATCGCTGCACTGTCACTCCACCGTGCGTCGTCCCCGATCAGGTCGTCGATCTCGGCAGACCGGTCCAGGTCGAGGAAGTGGCAGACCTGGTTGAGGTGTTGGCGCGGGCTCGGAGCACTCTCCAGCTCCACCGGGGCGTCGAAGCCGTGGAACGTCAGGCGCTCGGTGACCGGCCGTCCAGCGTTCCACTCCCGCATCCGCAGCAGAAGGTCGCGGTTCGCCGGGGCCGCCCCGAACCCGTGGCTGAACCCTTCGGTGAGCGCCCGGTCGAGCGTCACGGCGGCGACGCCCTGCACGAACTCGTCGGCGATCAGCCCGGCCGCGCGGTCGCTCTCCAGAGCGATCGAGCGGTAGCCGTGCTCCGCCAGCGAAAGAAAGGCCTCGTTGCGGAGCTGGAGGAAGGCGGACTCACCGTGCGTCGGTTCGCCGAGCGCGAGTAGGTCCGGGGATACCGCCAACAGGTCGAGAAAAGGTGGCATTCCATGAACCGTATCGTTGAACCAGCGGTTGAAACTCACGAGCGGTGGAGCGCGGTGACAGCCATAAAACCTTCAAACCGACTGGTACGCCGGCCGGTCGACCTCGCGCGCGCCCACGGCCTCTCCGCGCAGGCGGTGCGCAACTACGAACGAGACGGCGTCCTGCCTCCGGCCCAACGCACCCCGAACGGCTACCGTCGCTTCACCGAGCTGCACGCCAAGGCGCTGCGTGCCTACCTCGCGTTGATCCCGGGCCACGGCTATCCGGCCAGCGGCGAGATCATGCGGGCCGTCAACCGCGGTGAGATCGACACGGCGTTGCGCACCATCGACACGGGGCATGCCCTGCTCCAGCGCGATCGGGACACCCTGGGCGCGGTCGAGGCCGCGGTGGCGACGCTCACCGGAACGAGACCGCAGCCGCAGAGCCAGAAAGCCGTGCCGATCAGCGTGCTGGCTCACCGGCTCGGTCTACAGCCGGCCACGCTGCGCAAATGGGAGCGGGCAGGGGTGCTGCGACCGGTACGTGATCCAGTGACCCACTACCGGCTCTACCGTCCCGACGACGTCCGGGACGCCGAACTGGCCCACCTGTTGCGCCGCGGCGGGTACCGGCTCGACCACATCGCCGGCGTGCTGCGTCGGGTGCGCGACGCCGGCGGTGCCGAACCGCTCGCCGCGTCGCTGCGCCAGTGGCGGCAACGGCTCACCGAACGAGGCCGGGCCATGCTCACCGGGGCCGCCCGGCTCGCCGAATACGTCGATGCCGGTCAGCCGCCTGAACGCGTCTTGACCAGCGAGGCGAAGACCACCACATTGTCCGCGTAGCCGGTCTCGCCGCCGACCCACTGGCCACCGCAGGTGATCAACCGGAGGCTCGGGCGGCTGAAGTCGCCGTACACCTCGTCCACCGGCAGGCGGCCCTTGTCGAACTTCTCCACGGAGTTGACCTCGAAGACCGCCACCCGCTGGTCGGTGCGGGTGACCTCGATCTCGTCACCGGAGCGCAACTCGCGGAGTTTGTGGAAGACCGCCGGCCCGCTGGTGGTGTCGACGTGCCCGACGATCACGGCCGGGCCGTACTGGCCCGGGGTGGGGCCCTGGTCGTACCAGCCGGCCTCCTGGGCGCGGGCCGCGTCCGGCACGGCGATCGTGCCGTCCGGGGCGATGCCCACGTCGTGTACGGGCGCTCGCACGTCGATCTTCTCGATGGCGAGGCTGGTGGGCCGGCTGGCCGGCAGTACCGGGAACTTCTTCGGCGGCGGTCGCAGTCCGGCGCTGAGCCGGTCCGGCAACAGGCTCATCCCGGTCACCTGCTCGACGCCGAGCATCGCCACGATCAGCACCATCAGCGCGGCGATGGCCAGCACCGGCAATCCGGGGCTCGTAGCGAACCGGTGTCGGGCCGACGACGGCCCGGCCGGACGCCGCGGCGGCAGCGGGCGGGCGGCCGGATCGGTGGTGGTGACGCTGGCCGACACGGCCTGCCCGGCGACCCGGCGCAGCCGTCCGGAGACGCGGGCCACCAGCCGTCCGGACGCGCGCAGCGCCGGCCCGGCCCGGAGGCGGGCGCGGCGATCCGGCCGCGCACGCGCGGATCTGCGGGTCATGGGTGATCCGGCTCAGGAGCCGGCTCCCGGTCGACGCCGGCCGCCGGCCATCCCGAGCACGATCGCGGTGGCCACCAACGCCACGCCACCGAGCACCAGCAGCGAGCCGGCGCCGCGCCCGCCGGCCATTCCGCCGCCACCGGTCGCCGGGCCCTTGCTGGGTGAGGCCATGTTCAGCACTGTCAGCGTGGTCGACGACGTCTGACCGTTCTCGCAGCGCAGGTCGACCGGGTAGTCACCGGCCGGCTTGTCCCTCGCGATGGTGACCTGCGCGGTCAGGAAACCCTTGTCCGGTTTGAGCTGCACGTGCCCGAACGCGTCGGAGTGCACGCTGGACTGCCGGTTGTTGTTGTCGTTGTCGCAGCTCGCCTTGATGCTGACGCGGCTGCCGGCCTGGGCGCTGTTCGGTGTCACCTCGACGAAGACGTTCTCGCCGGCTCGCGCCGGTGCGACCGACAACAGGACGAACGCCCCGACAAGCCCCACCAGTGTCAGTGCGGACGAGAGCGCGCGGTTGATCGTGCGGAATGCCTGCATGATTTCCCCCCAACCGGCGACGACCGCCGGAACCCTCCCCTGGGCACGCGCGCTGCTTTCCCGCTGGCGCGGGGGCAAACCCGCACTGTGGGCGGGGGGTCAGCGCGGGCGGGGGATGGGCCCGGTGGTGGGGAGGGGGGTGACGGGGTGCCAGTTCAGCGGTGAGGAGAGGACCATCGTGCTCGACGGTTGGCCGTACGGGGCGAGACGGTCGATGACCCCCTCGAACGCGCCGATCGAGCCGGCCGCCACCTTCAGCACGCTGCACGCGTCACCGGTGATCCGGTGGATCTCCAGGATCTCCGGCCAGTCGGCCACCGCCGGGTCGTGCAGGATGCACCGCGCGCCGTAGCAGGACATCCGGATCAGCGCGACCACGCTACGGCCGGCGCGGCTCAGGTCGACGTGGGCGTGGTAGCCGGTGATGATCCCGGCCTCCTCCAGCCGGCGGACCCGCTCCGCGACCGACGGTGGCGACAGGTGCACCCGCCGGGACAACTCGCTGAAGGAGAGCCGCGCGTCGGCCTGCAACTCGCGCAGCAGCGCCCAGTCCATGTCGTCCACGCTCAGACCTTACTTTCGTGAACCGACTTCGCCTAGTTGCCTTTGGTTTGCCAGGAGAAGCCGGCGAGAGCCGTTGATTCGGCATTCCGCAGGCCGATCCGACCGCGAGATCATGACGTCGGCTAGTCCGGGGGAGGGAGACGAGATGGTGGATCAGACGGAGCGGCGGGCGCCGAACCGCCGTGCCACGGTGCAACCGGTGACCCCAGGGCAGCGTGCCGCGCAGGCGGAGCGCACCGGTGGCGAGCCGACCCTGGAGTTCGCCGACATGGTGCCGTACGACGCGTACGTGCAGGCCAGCGCCCTGCACAAGATGCAGCACCCGCTCAGCAGCGACCCGGGCGAGATGTCCTTCCTGATGGTCAGCCAGATCATGGAGCTGTACTTCGGGCTGACCTGCCACGAGCTGCGGGAGACCCAGCGGCTGATCCGCGCCGACCAGATCTGGGAGGCGTTGGCCCCGCTGGGCCGAGCCAAGCTGCACCTGGAGGGGCTCAACGCCGCCTGGCAGGGCCTGCGCTGGATGAGCCCGGCCGACTTCAACAGGTTCCGCAATCTGCTCGGTGAGGCCTCCGGCTTCCAGTCGGCGATGTACCGGCAGTTGGAGTTCCTGCTCGGGCTGCGCGACCCGACGCTGATCCGCCCGTTCCGCCGGCAGACCGAGGTGCATGCCGAGCTGAGCGCCGCGCTGACCACCCCGAGCCTCTGGGACGACGTGCTCGCGCTGCTCGCCCGGCACGGCTTCGGCCTCCCCGCCGACCTGCTCGACCGGGACGTGGCCGTCGAACACGACCCGCACCCGTTGGTCGAGGCGGCCTGGGTACGAATCTACGACGACGCCAGCCCGGACAATCACCTGCGGCTGCTCGGCGAGGCGCTGAGCGCTGTCGCCGAGGAGTTCGGCGACTGGCGCTGGAACCACGTCAAGGCGGTGCAGCGGACGATGGGCGCCAAGGTCGGCAGCGGAGGCTCCGCCGGCCTGGCGTGGTTGCAGCGCAGCATGGCCCGGGTGGTCTTCCCGGAGCTGTGGTCGGCCCGCACAGCGATGTGACCGGAGAGCGAGACATGCACACCCCAGAACGCGAAGCGCACCGTCGTGACGAGGCCGACCCCGGTCACCGGCACCTGTTCCACGTGCCACCGGCCGACGGTGGTGACCACCCCGAGTCGGCGTACCTGGCCGGCAACTCGCTCGGCCTGCAACCTCGGGCCACCCGCGACGAACTCCTGGCCGACCTGGACGCGTGGGGGCGGCTCGGCGTGGAGGGGCACCTGGAGGCGGAGCGCCCCTGGCTGCCGTACCACGAGTTGTTGACCGGGCCGGCCGCGCGACTGGTCGGCGCCCGGCCCGCGGAGGCCGTGGTGATGAACTCGCTGACCGTCAACCTGCACCTGCTGATGGTGAGTTTCTACCGACCGGCCGGCGCGCGCACCCGCATCGTCATCGAGGACGCCGCGTTCCCCTCGGACAGCTACGCCGTGCGCAGCCAGGCCCGGTTCCACGGCCTGGACCCGGACGACGCCGTGGTCCGGTTGCGGCCGCGCGCGGGTGAGGACGCCCTGCGCACCGAGGACGTGACCGACTACCTGGCCGCCGAGGGCGACCGGGTGGCGCTGCTGCTGCTCGGCGGGGTCAACTACCTCACCGGTGAGCTGCTGGACATCCCGGCGATCACGGCTGCCGGCCGGGCCGCCGGCGCGGTGGTCGGTTGGGACCTGGCCCACGCGGTCGGCAACGTGCCGCTGGCCCTGCACGACTGGGACGTCGACTTCGCCGCGTGGTGCTCCTACAAGTACCTGAACTCCGGCCCGGGTGCCCTCGCCGGCGTCTTCGTGCACGAGCGGCACCTCGGCGACGAGAACCTGCCCCGGTTCGAGGGATGGTGGAGCACAGCGGCGGCCACCCGGTTCGAGATGACGCCGACGTCCCGGCCACCGGCCACTGTGGAGGCCTGGCAGATCTCCAACCCGCCGATCTTCGCGATGGGCCCGGTGCGTACCTCGCTGGAGCTGTTCGACGCGGTGGGCATGACAGCGCTGCGTGCGCGCAGCCAGCGTCTCACCGGCTGGCTGGAGTCACTGCTCGACGAGGTGACGGTCGGCCGGCCGTTGCGGGTGGTCACCCCTCGCGACCCGGCCCGCCGAGGCTGCCAGCTCTCCGTGCGCATCGGTTCCGGCAGCGCCAACGAGCTGACCAAACGCCTACGGTACGAACACGGGGTCATCGCCGACGCCCGCGAACCCGACGTCGTACGGTTCGCCCCGGTGCCGCTGTACTCCACGTACCTCGACTGCTGGCGTGCCGCCGCCGCGCTCGCCGCGACGGTGGGGGCGACCTCATGACCGCGCGGCGCGACGAGATCGCGATCATCGGTGCCGGGCTGGCCGGCTGTCTGGCGGCCTGCTTCCTGGCCCGGCGTGGCTACCCGGTGGCCCTCTACGAGCGCCGCTCCGACCCGCGCGCCGGCACCGCCGAACGCGGTCGCTCGATCAACCTGGCGCTCTCCGAGCGCGGCCTGGACGCGTTGCGCCGGATCGGGCTGGCCGAGCAGGTGATGACCGACGCGCTGCCGATGCGCGGCCGGATGATCCACCCGGTCGAGGGCGAGCAGCAGTTCCAGTCGTACAGCGCGGCCGGCGACCGGGCGATCAACTCGATCAGCCGGGGTGCGCTGAACAACGCTCTGCTGGACGAGGCCGCGGCGCTGCCCGGGGTGCGGGTCGTCTTCGACCACCGGCTGGTCGGGCTCGACCCGACCGACGGCGCCCTGAGCTTCGAGACCCCGCAGGGCACTGTCGCGGCGAAGGCGTCGGTCGTGCTGGGCGCCGACGGCGCCGGCTCCGCGGTGCGTGGGCAACTGCTGGCGTACGGGCTGCTGGACGAGAGCGTGGACTTCCTCGACTACGGCTACAAGGAGCTGACGATTCCGCCGCTGGGCGGGGACTTCGCCCTGGAGGAGGACGCGCTGCACATCTGGCCGCGCGGCACCTCGATGATGATCGCGCTGCCGAACCCGGACCGCTCCTTCACCTGCACGCTGTTCTGGCCCAACGACGGCGCCGGCAGCTTCGCCTCGCTGACCAGCCCGGCGGAGATCGAACGGCACTTCACCGAGCACTACCCGGACGTGGTCCCGCTGGCCCCGAACCTCATCGACGACTACCAGCACAACCCGGTGGGCGTGCTCGGCACCGTGCGCTGCACCCCGTGGCAGGTCAACGGAAAGGTCGGCCTGCTCGGCGACGCGGCACACGCCATCGTGCCGTTCTACGGCCAGGGCGCCAACTGCGCCTTCGAGGACGTGGTCGAGTTGGACCGCTGCCTGGACGAGTGCGCCGACGACTGGTTGGCGGCGCTGCCGCTGTTCCAGCGCCGCCGACAGGAGAACGCCGAGGCCATTGCGACGATGGCGCTGACCAACTTCGTGGAGATGCGGGACAAGGTCGCTTCCCCGGTCTTCCAGACCCGGCGACGGGTGGAGCACGCACTGGAACGGGCCCTGCCCGGCCGGTACGTTTCCCAGTACGAGCTGGTGTCGTTCTCCACCACCCCGTACGCGGAGGTGCGCCGCCAGGTGCGCCGACAGCACCGGGTGCTCGGGGCTGTCGTCGGCGGGGCCGCGCTGCTGCTGGTCGGCGCGATCGGTGCGGCACTGAGCCGAGGGAGGCGGGCATGACCGGCAACTGGGATCCGCGGCTGATGGCCGGCCACGCGCCGAGTGGCCCGCGGCGGTTGCGTAACTTCGTCGCCGGCGAGTTCGTCGACGGCGGAGACACGTTCGCCAAGGCCAGCCCGGTCACCGGGGAGCAGGTCTTCGAGGTGGACGAGGCGTCGCGGTCCACAGTCGACGATGCGGTTGCCGCCGCCCGGGCGGCGCTGCGGGGGCCGTGGGGCCGGATGGGGGAGCGCGAGCGCGCCGAGGTGCTGCGCCGTGTCGCCGACGAGCTGGAGCGCCGCTTCGACGACCTTGTCACCGCCGAGGTCGCCGACACCGGCAAGTCCATCGCCCAGGCCCGCACCCTGGACATTCCGCGCGGCGCGGCGAACTTCCGGGCGTTCGCGGAGATCGTGGCGACCGCCCCCACCGAGTCGTTCACGACTGTCACCCCGACCGGCGGCCGGGCACTCAACTACGCGCTGCGCAAGCCGGTCGGCGTGGTAGCGGTCATCGTGCCGTGGAACCTGCCGCTGCTGCTGCTCACCTGGAAGGTGGCTCCGGCGCTGGCCTGCGGCAACGCCGTCGTGGTCAAGCCCAGCGAGGAGACTCCCGCCTCGGCGACGGTGCTCGCCGAGGTGATGGCCGCCGCCGGCGTACCGGCCGGGGTGTTCAACCTTGTGCACGGCTTCGGACCGGACTCGGCGGGTGAGTTCCTCACCCGTCACCCGGGCGTCGACGCGATCACGTTCACCGGCGAGTCGGCCACCGGCGGCGCGATCATGCGGGCCGCCGCCGACGGGGTGAAGGCGGTCAGCTTCGAACTCGGCGGCAAGAACGCCGGCCTGGTCTTCGCCGACGCCGACCTGGACGCCGCGGTGGCCGGCTCGGTGCGGTCCAGCTTCACCAACGGCGGGCAGGTGTGCCTCTGCACCGAGCGCATCTACGTGCAGCGACCGGTCTTCGAGGAGTTCACCGCCCGGCTGGCGAAGCGGGCCGGCGAGCTGGCGTACGGCTGGCCGACAGACGAGGCCACCGCCACCATGCCGCTGATCTCCCACCAGCACCGCAGGAAGGTGCTCGGCGCGTACGAGCTGGCCCGCTCCGAGGGCGCCGAGGTGCTCACCGGTGGCGGCACGCCCACCTTCGGCGACACCCGCGACGGCGGGTCGTACGTGCAGCCGACGGTGCTCACCGGGCTCGGCCCGGACGCCCGCACCAACCGGGAGGAGATCTTCGGCCCGGTGGTGCACGTCGCGCCGTTCGACACCGAGGACGAGGCGTACGCCCTCGCCAACGGCACCGAGTACGGCCTGGCGGCGACCGTGTGGACCCGGGACGTGGGCGTCGCGCACCGGGCCGGCGCCCGGCTCGACGCCGGCATCGTCTGGGTCAACACGTGGTTCCTGCGTGACCTGCGGACCCCGTTCGGCGGGGTGAAGGCGTCCGGGATCGGTCGCGAGGGCGGCGTGCACTCGTTGAACTTCTACTCCGAGCTCACGAACGTCTGCGTGGACCTGTCGTGAGCCGTAGCGAGGGAGCGGGCATGGAAGCTGACATCGAGGCCGCCAACCGGGAGCTGGCCGACGCCCGCAGCACCGGCAAGCCGTGCGCGCCGCTGCGGGGCCGGCTGCTGCCGGAGGGCGACGTCGAGGCCGCGTACCGGGTGCAGCAACTCCAGGCGCGGGCCTGGCAGGGCCGCGGCGAACGCCGGGTCGGCGCGAAGATCGGGTTGACCTCCCGGGCCGTCCAGGAGACCTTCGGGGTGTTCCAGCCGGACTTCGGAATGCTTACCGACGCCATGGCGGTCGGCGACGGGGTCGAGGTGCCCATCGGCAGGCTGCTCCAGCCCCGCGTCGAGGCGGAGATCGCCTTCGTGCTCGACAAGGATCTCCCGAACCCGCAGCTCACCACCGTCGACCTGATCCGCGCGGTCGACCACGTACTGCCGGCGATCGAGATCGTCGACTCCCGGATCGCCGCCTGGGACATCTCCATCGTGGACACCGTCGCCGACAACGCCTCCAGCGGGCTCTTCGTGCTCGGCACCACGCCACGCCGGCTCGCCGACGTGGACCTGCGACTGTGCGGCATGGTGCTGGAGCACGCCGGCGAGCCGGTCTCGGTGGGCGCGGGCGCCGCCTGCCTGGGCAACCCCCTGCACGCCCTGCAGTGGTTGGCGGGCACCCTCGCCCGCGCCGGTGACCCGCTGCGCGCCGGGGACGTGGTGCTCTCCGGGGCGCTCGGTCCGATGGTGCCGGTCACCCCGGGCGCCGCGTACGAGGCCCGGATCTCCGGCCTCGGCTCGGTGCGGACGTGTTTCAGTGATGGAGGCAACCAGTGACCACTAACGTGGCGGTGCTGGGATCGGGAAACATCGGCACCGACCTGATGATCAAGGTGTTGCGGCTGAGTGACAGCCTGCGCATGGTGGCGATGGCCGGCATCGACCCGGCCTCCGACGGCCTGGCGCGTGCTCGCCGGCTCGGCGTCGCCACCACCGCCGACGGCGTGGACGGGCTCGTCGCGATGCCCGAGTTCGCCGACGTCGAGTTGGTGTTCGACGCCACCTCGGCCGGCGCGCACCGACGCCACGACGAGGTGCTGCGCGCCCACGGCCGCACCGTGGTCGACCTGACCCCGGCCGCGCTCGGCCCGTACGTGGTGCCGCCGGTCAACCTCGACGAGCACCTGCACCAGCCCAACGTCAACATGGTGACCTGTGGCGGGCAGGCGACAGTGCCGATCGTCGCCGCGGTACGCCGGGTCACCCCGGTGGCGTACGGCGAGATCGTCGCGTCGATCGCGTCGAAGTCCGCCGGGCCGGGCACCCGGGCCAACATCGACGAGTTCACCGAGACCACGGCCCGCGCCATCGAGGTGGTGGGCGGTGCCGAGCGGGGCAAGGCGATCATCGTGCTGAACCCGGCGGACCCGCCGCTGCTGATGCGGGACACCGTCTACTGCCTCTGCCCGGACGCCGACGCCGACACCGACGCCATCGCCGCCTCGGTGGCCGAGATGGTGGCGGCCGTGCAGGAGTACGTCCCCGGCTACCGGCTCAAGCAGGACGTGCAGTTCGACCGGGTCGAGGCGTACCTGCCGACGCTCGGGCGGCGACTCACCGCTCTTCAGGTGTCGGTCTTCCTGGAGGTCTCCGGCGCCGGGCACTACCTGCCCGCGTACGCCGGAAACCTGGACATCATGACCTCGGCCGCGCTGCGCACCGCGGAGCGGCTGGTCGCCCTGCGTTCTTCGGAGGTGGCCGCGCCATGACCGAGCTGTACATCCAGGACGTGACGCTGCGCGACGGCATGCACGCCATCGCCCACCAGTACACGGTCGACCACGTACGCACCATCGCCGCCGCGTTGGACGCCGCCGGGGTGGCCGCCATCGAGGTGGCGCACGGTGACGGCCTCGCCGGCTCCAGCGTCAACTACGGCCACGGCGCCGCCAGCGACGCCGAGTGGATCTCGGCGGCGGCCGAGGTGCTGACCACTGCGAAACTGACCACCCTGCTGCTGCCGGGCATCGGCACCATCGCCGACCTGAAGGCCGCGAAGGCGCTCGGGGTGACAAGCGTCCGGATCGCCACCCACTGCACGGAGGCGGACATCTCCGCCCAGCACATCTCCTGGGCCCGGGAGAACGGCATGGACGTGGCCGGGTTCCTGATGATGTCGCACATGTTCGATGCGGCCGGGCTGGCCGGGCAGGCCAAGCTCATGGAGTCGTACGGCGCGCACTGCGTCTACGTCACCGACTCCGGCGGCCGGCTGCTGATGTCCGACGTGGCGCAGCGGGTCGACGCGTACCGGCAGGTCCTCGCGCCGGAGACGCAGATCGGCATCCACGCGCACCACAACCTGTCGCTCGGGGTGGCCAACAGCGTGCTCGCCGTCGAGCACGGCCGGGTCACCGGGTCCGCGCCGGTCGGCCCGGACGCGGTGCACGGCCGGACGGTCCGCGTCGACGCCTCCCTCGCGGGCATGGGCGCGGGTGCCGGCAACGCGCCGCTGGAGGTCTTCGTCGCGGTCGCCGAGCTGCACGGCTGGAAGCACGGCTGCGACGTGTTCGCGCTGATGGACGCCGCCGACGACATCGTCCGCCCGCTGCAGGACCGGCCGGTCCAGGTGGACAGGGAAACCCTCTCCCTGGGGTACGCCGGGGTCTACTCCAGCTTCCTGCGGCACGCCGAGCGGGCCTCCACGAAGTACGGCGTGGACGTCCGTTCGATCCTGGTCGAGCTGGGCCGCCGCCGGATGGTGGGCGGCCAGGAGGACATGATCGTGGACGTGGCACTCGACCTGGCCGACAAGGAGCAGGCTGCGAGCGCGAGGAGTGAGCCGGGTTTGCGAGCCCCGCAGTCGCGAACGGAAGGTGGCGCAGCATGATCGGCGTGGACATCGTCGGGATCGCCGACAAGCTGGGCACGGCGGCCGACACGGCCACCGCGATCCCGCAGCTCGCCGCCGAGACCGGCCTCGACGTGGACACCGCGTACGCCGTGCAGGCCGCGCTGCTGCAACGCCGGCTGAACGCCGGTGAGCGGTTGGTCGGGCTGAAGATGGGGCTGACCAGCAGGGCGAAGATGGCCCAGGTCGGCGTGGACGAGGTGATCTGGGGGCGGCTCACCAACGCGATGCGGGTGCCCGACGGCGGCGCCGTGGACCCGGCCGCCTTCATCCACCCCCGGGTCGAGCCGGAGGTGGCGTTCCTGCTGGACCGGCTGCCCGAGCCGGGTGAGCCGGTCGGCGACTTCGCCACGGCGGTCCGCGCTGTCGCCCCAGCCATCGAGTTGATCGACTCCCGGTACGCGGACTTCCGTTTCTCGCTGCCGGACGTGGTCGCTGACAACACCTCGGCCGCCGCCTTCGTGATCGGGCCGTGGTCGCCGGTGCCGGCGGGGCTGGACAACCTGGGCGTGCTGCTGGAGGTCGACGGGCGGGTGGCGCAGGTCGGCTCGACGGCGGCGATCCTCGGTGATCCGCGCCGGGCGCTCGACGAGGGCATCCGGCTGGCGGGCCGGCACGGGGTGCGGCTGGAGTCCGGCTGGGTCTTCCTGGCCGGTGCCGCCACCGCCGCTGTTCCGCTGCGTCCCGGCGCCCACGTTCGCGCCGTCGTCGAGAAGCTCGGCACCGCCTCGCTGCGGGCGTCGTCGTGACCGCCCGGGTGGTGGCCGGGAAGGCCGTCCCACGGGGGGCTTTTCCGCACGTCAAGGTCGCCGGCGGGTTCGTCTTCGTCTCCGGTACGTCGTCGCGGCGCCCGGACAACACCTTCGCCGGCGTGGAGGTGGACGGGTTCGGCACCACCAACCTCGACATCCGTGTGCAGACACGGGCCGTGATCGAGAACGTGCGGGATCTGCTGCGTTCGGTCGGCGCTGACCTCACCGACCTGGTCCAGGTGACGACCTACCTGGTCAACATGAACGACTTCGGTGGTTACAACGAGGTGTGGGCCGAGTTCTTCGACGCCTCCGGACCGACCCGTACGACGGTGGCGGTGCACCAACTGCCGCACCCGCACCTGCTGATCGAAATCCAGGCCGTGGCCCTTCTTCCCTCGGGAGGTCAGTCGTGAGTGAGATCGCCGAACCGTTCAGCTTTCCGGGCTGGATCGCCGACAACCAGCACCTGTTGAAGCCCCCGGTGGGCAACAAGGAGATGTTCCCCGGCGGGGACGACTTCATCGTGATGGTGGTGGGCGGGCCCAACCAGCGCACCGACTTCCACGTGGACCCGTACGAGGAGTTCTTCTACCAGGTCAAGGGCAACATGCACATCAACCTGGTCACCCCGGAGGGGCCGCGTACCGTGCACGTGCGCGAGGGTCAGATGTGGATGCTCCCGCGCAACACCCCGCACTCGCCGCAGCGGCCGGAGGCCGGCTCGATCGGCGTGGTCGTCGAGCGGGTCCGCGAGGAGGGCACGCTGGAGACGTTCCAGTGGTACTGCCCGGAGTGCGGCAGCAAGGTGCACGAGGTCGAGTTGCAGGTCCGTGACATCGCCGCCGATCTGCCCCCGGTGTTCCAGGCGTTCTACGCCGACGAGCAGGCACGTACCTGCGCCAACTGCGGCACCCTGCACCCGGGCAAGGGCTGATGCCCGCAGGCGTGGTCGACGTGCACACGCACGTCGTACCGAAGGGTTGGCCGGACCTCGGCGCGGCGTGCGGCGGGTCCGGCTGGCCGTGGTTGCGGGTCGACTCCGAGCGCGCCGCCATGATCATGGTGGGGGAGACGGAGTTCCGTCCGGTCGGCGCCGAGTGCTGGGACGCGTCGCGCCGACTGGCCGACATGGACGCCGATGGCGTGGCCGTGCAGGTGGTCTCGCCCACCCCGGTCTTCTTCAGCTACGACCGCCCGGCCGACCAGGCGGTGAAGGTCGCCCGGATCTTCAACGACCTGACCCTGGAGGTCACCGCGGCCGGGGGTGACCGACTGGTGCCGTTCTGCCAGGTGCCGCTCCAGGACCCGGACGCCGCCTGTGCCGAACTGGACCGCAGCCTCGCCGCCGGGCACGTGGGCGTGGAGATCGGCAACCACGTCGGCGACCGGGACCTGGACGACGCCGGCGTGGTCACCTTCCTCCAGCACTGTGCCGAGGTGGGCGCACCCGTCTTCGTCCACCCGTGGGACATGCCCGGCGGGCCGCGACTGGACCGCTGGATGGCCCGCTGGCTCGCCGGGATGCCCGCCGAGACGCACCTGTCGGTGCTGGCGATGATCCTCGGTGGTGTCTTCGACCGGGTGCCCGAGACGCTGCGGATCTGCTTCGCGCACGGCGGCGGCAGTTTCCCGTTCTGGCTCGGCCGCGCCGACAACGCCTGGCACCGCCGTGGCGACCTGGTCCGGGGCGCGTCCGCCGGCCCGCCCAGCAGCTACCTCGACCGGTTCAGCGTCGACTCGGTGGTCTTCGCGCCACCCGCTCTGCGGCTGCTTGTCGACACCCTGGGGGAGGATCGGGTACTGGTCGGCAGCGACTACCCGTACCCGCTTGGCGAACGGCCGGCCGGCGCTGTGGTTCACGCGGCCGACTTCCTCACCGACGGCCAACGCGACAAGCTCCTGTCCACCAACGCCATGCGTTTCCTGCACGGCTGAGCACAGCGCCTCGCCTCGACGTGAGCAGATCTTGGACATTTTCCGTCCGGCGCTGACGGAAACTGTCCAAGATCTGGGGCTCGACACGCCAAGCGTGCGTCCGGCGTCCGGTTGGTCCGTTTCCGGCCGCCAGCGCGTGTCGGCTGCGCGAAGGGCCGATGGCCGGCAGGATGGCGGCATGGCCGAGCCGCACGACCTGACCGCGTTGGAGCAGGCCGCCGCGATGACCCGCGGCGAGCTGTCCAGCGTCGACCTGGTCGAGCATTCCCTGCGCCGGGTGGCGGCGCTCGGCGACACAGTGGGCGCGTTCGTCACCGTCACACCGGACCTCGCCCGGCAGGCCGCGCGCGCCGCCGACGCGGTGCCGATCGAGGAGCGCGGCCCGCTGCACGGCGTGCCGACCGCCATCAAGGACCTGACGCTCACCGCCGGGGTGCGCACCACCTTCGGTTCGGCCGCCTTCTTCGACTTCGTCCCGCCGGTCGACGCCGACGTGGTCCGCTTCATCAAGGCCGCCGGTCTGGTCAGCCTGGGCAAGACGACCACCTCCGAGCTGGGCTGTTCGCTCTACTCGGAGGGCCGGGTCGCGCCGCCGGCCCGCAACCCGTGGCAGTTGACGTACACGGCTGGCGGGTCCAGCGGCGGCGCCGCGGCGGCGGTCGCGGCCGGGCTGGTCCCGGTCGCCCAGGGGTCCGACGGCGGTGGGTCGCTGCGCATCCCGGCGTCGCTCTGCGGCCTGGTCGGCTACAAGCCCAGTCGGGGCCTCGTCTCCGGCGGGCCGATCGGCTCCGGCGCGTTCGGCCTGCCCACCAGCGGCCCGCTCGGGCGGACGGTCACCGACGTCGCCGCTCTGCTCGACGTCATGGCAGTCCCGGTCCCCGGCGAGCCCTACCTGCCGCCACCCGCGCCGCCCGGCGGCTACCTGGCCGTCGCGCGCCGGGCCGAGCCCGGCCCGCTGCGGATCGGCCGGTTCACCACGCCGATGCTCGCCGACGAACCGGTGCACCCCGACTGCGTGGCCGCCGTGGACCGGGCCGCCGCGCTGCTCACGGCGGCCGGCCACGAGGTGGTCGAGGTGCCGCCGCCGCTCGGGCCGGCGGCCTGGCCGCTGTTCGAGATCCTCTGGTACGTCCTGGCGCTCACCCCGGTGCCACCGCAGCGGGAGGCGGAGCTGCTGCCGTTGACCCGGCTGCTCCGGGCCCGGGGCGCCGAACTCTCCGCCGGCACCCTGGCCGCCACCCTCGGGGAGTTGCAGGCGCAGGTGCGCCTCGGTGCCCGCCGCACCGCCGGCTGCGACCTGCTCCTCTGTCCCACGCTGGCCACCCCGCAGGCACCCGTCGGCTGGTTCACCGCCGACGCGGACCCGGCCGCCGACTTCGACAGGCAACGCCGGTTCTCGCCCTACTGCGCCATCTTCAACGTCACCGGGGATCCCTCCGTCTCCCTGCCACTGGGTACCACCACCGACGGCCTGCCCGTCGGGGTGCTGCTCACCGGCCGGTACGGCGACGACGCGCGGCTTATCGCTACCGCTGCGCAACTGGAGAACTCGAGTGACGGATGGGATCGGCACCCCGCAATCTGGCGGGCCGTCGACTCCGCTAACGTGAATGGCGACGGAGTCGGGCGGTCGGCAGCGTGATCGTCCATCCGACCCGGTTGTTCAAGGTCGTCCTTCTTCCGCCTGGGGGCGTTGGGATTGTCTGTTACCGAGACGTTGCTGGTCTTCGTCGGCATCCCGTTGGCCGCGGTGCTGGTCATCGCCGGCCTGTCGTACGCCGGTAGCCGCGGGGGTGCCACCGGCGGTGGCGGTGGCGCCAAGCGCTACCGTCCGGGCCGGCCCTTCGACTTCACTCCGGTCTGGTTCCTGGGCCGCCCGGAGCAGCTGGCCGACTCGGCCGGCACCGCGCTGACGGCGGGGGCGCAGGCGCCCGCGCTGACCAGCCACAAGCTTGAGCAGGCCAGCGTCGAGGCGCCGGCCGGTGGAACCGGAGGCGCAAGTGACCGTTGGTGAGAAGCAGACCGGGTCGGAAAATCCGCCCGAGGTGCTCGACGGGCCGTTCTCGACCCGCCAGCTGCTGCGCATCGACGAGGCCCTGCGCCTGGCCGACAAGGGCACCGGCCTGGTCTTCTCGGTCTTTGTCGGTGGTCTCGACGAGCCGATCCGGGAGCACGCCCAGCGGCTGCACCGTCAGCTCGCCGAGCCCGACAAGTCGGTGCTGATCGCCGTGTCGCCCAACCAGCGTCAGCTGGAGATCATCACCGGGCGGTACGCCCGCAAGCGCATCCCCGACACCTACGCCAAGCTGGCCGCGCTCTCCATGGTCGGCGCGTTCAGCGGCGGGGACCTGGCCGGCGGCATCATCAACGGCCTCGACCAGCTCGCCAGCCACGCCGGCAAGGGCTGACCCACCCGTACGACGAACCCCGGCCCGCTGATCGCGGACCGGGGTTCGTCGGGTGCTGGCCTACCGCCTCGTCAGCGCTGGCCGCTGCGGGACCGAAGTCGGGTGAGCGCGAGGGCGAGCGGGACGGTCACCACCGCGCTGACGGCGACCCAGCTGACCAGCGCGACCCAGATCGGGCTGTCGTTGAGCACCGCCAGCAGGATGCTCACCGGTAGCAGCGCCAACACCGCCGCGAACACCGGTCGTCGTGACCTTTTCATCTGCGTGTCCCCCTTCGTCACTGCGTCGACCACTACCCGCGGTCTCGCGCCGTCAGTCCTTCTCGGCCTCGTCGGTCAGGTACTTGGTGACGATGCCGCCGGCGCAGCCGCCCACCGCACCGAGGGCACCACCGGCCAGGGCGCCGGCGACTCCGCCGGCCGCCCCACCGATCGCACCTGTGACGAGGCCGCCGGCGGCACCGATCGCGCAGGACTCGCCGTAGTCGACTTCCAGGCCGGTGGGGTCGAGGTAGTTCACCGGGTTCGCGGCGGCGTAGGCGTACCGGTTGCCGGTGGCGGGGTCTCCGATGAAGGCGAGGCTGTCCTGCTGGGTGAAGCGACCCGTCGCCGGGTCGTACCAGCGACGGCCGAACTTGGTGAGGTCGTCGTTGCGCAGACCAGCGGCGAAGCCGAGCGCGTTCTCCTCGGTCTCGTCGCCGTTGTCGACGGTCTTGACCACCTTGCCGTACGGGTCGTAGGTGTAGGAGGCGGCCAGTGAACCGTCGTACTTGACCAGGGCCACCACCGACCCGAGTCCGTCGAGGACGTAGAAGTAGTGGTGGAAGACCCCGTTCGTCTTCGCCCGGAAGCCCAGCGGAGTGCCGAGCTGGTCGCGCTCGACGTAGTGCCTGCTGTACGAGCTGGGCACCGTGTAGCTCTGCAGCATCGGCTGGCCGTTCTGATCGTCCAGCCCGTAGAGGTACCGGTGCTCGAACGAGGGGGTGGTCTTCCAACCGAGCTCGACCTGGTTGGGTCCGCTGTACTCCCAGGTCACCGACGCGTTGGTGGAGTCCTTGCCGCTGGTGAGCTGTCCTGCGGCGTTGTAGACGAAGGAGCGGGCGGCGGACCCGCTCTTCTGGTTGCCGGCCCCGTCGTAGCTGTAGCCGGAACTGGTGATCTGGTTGCCGGCGTTGTACGTCAGCGTCTGCGTTGTGGTGCCGTCAACCTTGACCGAGGTGCGGTTGCCGTTGCTGTCGTAGGCGTAGTCGTAGGTCTTGCCGTCGATGCTGGTGGCCTTGGTGAGCCGGTTGCCCTGGTCGTAGGTGTACAGGCTCACCGCGCCCGCGCGGTGGTGGTCGGTCTGCCACTGCCGCAGACCGGTGTCGTCGGTCTTTGCCGTGGAGCAGGCGGCGGTGCCGACTCGCTTGGCGTAGCAGTAGGACACGTCGAAGACGGTGCTGGCCGTGCCGGACTGCCAGCGCTTACTGGTGGTACGGGTGATCCGTCCGGACTGGTCGTACGCGGTGACCGTCTCGGCCGCTGTCACCGAGGAGACGGCAAGTTTGGTCGAGGTCCGCCGCCCGTCGTCGTCGTAGCCGAAGGTGTAGGTGCCGTTGCCGGCGACCAGCTTGGTGAGCAGGTTGCGGGCGTTGTACGTGTAGAACGAGCTGCCCCGCTGGTCGCGCAACTCGACGAGGTTGCCGACCGGGTCGTAGACGTACTGGTGGGTGGCCTGACGGCCGACCAGCCGGTTGAGCCGATCGTGCGCGAAGTTCTGGTAGCCGTTGCCGTCCTCTCGGGCGTAGACGTTGCCGGCGGCGTCGTAGGTGTACGAGACGTCGTGCGTCGCGTCCGAGTAACTGATCTTCGTAACCCGGTCGTTCTTGTCGTAGTCGAAGTGGGTGGTGCGCCCGGCGCCGTCGGTGGCCTCGTGCACCCGGCCGAACTCGTCGTAGTTGATCGTGCGGACGCCCAGCGAGGTGCCACTCGGGGGAGTCACGGAGATCAGCTGCTTGTTGGAGTCGTACTGGTAGGTGGTCCTGTTCGTGCCGTTGCCCGGATCGGTCGAGGACTTCACAGTGCCGTCGCTGTTGTACTCGATCTTCGCCTCGGCGGCCTGGGCGTCCTTCGAGGACAACCGGTTGCCAGCACCGTTGTACGTGTAGGTGTTGGTGTTGCCCTGCGCGTCCGAGCTGGACGACGGTTGGAAGTTCGCCGTCGGATTGCTGGGGGTGGCGGAGTTCGCGTACGAGTAGGCGATGTCCGCGCCGGTCGGCGCGGCAGAGGCGGTCAGCGACTGCCCGCCGTTGGCCGCGTACCCGTTGCTGGTGACGCCGCCCGTGCCGTTGGTGGAGGTCAGCACGTCGTTGTACGGCGTGTAGGAGTTCTCCCGCGTCTTGCCCTCCGGGTCGACGGCCTTGGTCACCCGCTTGTCGGAGTTGATCGTGTAGGTGGTGCGCGGCACGGAGGTGACCGGCTGCGACTGGTTGGTGTTGGCGTCGGCGATCAGCGTCTGCGTGGCGGACGGGTACGCCCAGCGGGTGACGGCCGTCGCGCCCGGCGCGTCCTCCTCGTCGACGACCCGCTGGATCGAGGTGACCCGGTGCGCGGAGTCGTAGGTGAGGGTGGCGACGGAACCCACGTCCGAACCCCTGATGCCGCTGGAGATCTTCGTGATCCGGTGTGCGGAGTCGTAGACGAAGCGGATGTCGTCCTCGGTCAGCGAGCAGATCTCGGTGAGGTCACCGTTGGCGTTGTACGCGTACTCGATGCGCCGGTACAGGCCGCCGTCGCCGTGCTGCTCGATCTTCGAGATGTAGCCGTGGCTGCCGTAGAGCACGGTCGCCGTGCGCACGGCCTGGGTGCCCCGGTCGGAGACGACAGTGGTGAGTCGACCGTTGCCGTCGTAGGCGTAGTCGGTGACGTTGTCGTTGCGGTCCAGGCTGCGGTCCAGCAGCCCGGCGGAGGTGAAGTAGAGCCGCCGTCCGCTCTCGTGCTCGGTCAGCTTCCAGCCCGAGCCGTCGGTGGCGAGGGTCGCCTTGAACTCGTTCGGGGTGGTGTAGCCGGACCCGTTGGGTGTGAACCTTCCGACCACCCCGTCCGAGGCGACATAGGTGACGGAGTTGTCGTCGGCCTTGATCAGCTTCACGTCCACGCCGGTGCGGGTCCGCCAGCCGTGACCGAGCGATCCGGTCGCCAGCCCGCTGCCGGTGAACAGGCTGTTGTAGGCAGAGCCGAGAACGAGGTCGCGGGCGATGCCGGGAAGTACCAGGTCGGTGCTGCGGATGAGCAGGTTGCCCGAGCCGGTGTTGACCTCGGCGGTCACCCGGTCGGTCAACGCGAAGCTGGTGAACGAGCCGTTGCGGACCGGGCCGGTGCCGACCGGCACCGAGATCGGGCCGGCGAGCATGCTGACCGGCGCGCTCGACGGGCCCAGCGCGATTGCGGCGGACGAGCCGGGTGAGCCCGGTTGTGCCGGCGCAGCGATGCGGTCGGCGGTGGACTCCGGGCGACCGAGTGCGGCGGCGGCAGGCGCCGTCGGTACGGTGAGCACCGATGAAGTGACGATCAGTAGTGTCCAGAACGCGCGATGGCGTAAGGCCACGGTTCCCTCCCGTGCGTTGGTGGCGACAACGCACGAGATCGTCACACATCGATTACTTGATGCGCGGCAATCATTCGGATCTTTTGTCAGTGATCCAGAAAGTTTCGTCGATGCGTACCGATGCGGATGACCGCGTGTTATTGGCCGGTCACAGGAGTGACCAATGATGGATCTTCGGACGGGATCGGGAAACGGCTCGGGGCCGGCGCGGGTTCACACCCACGCCGGCCCCGAGCCGGACACCGCTGCTCAGGCGCTCTGGGCGTCCTTCGCACGGGCCTTCAGCGCCCGCACCACACCGTCGCGGCCCTCGGCCACCAGCCGACGCAGCGGGGCGGGGTGCCCGTCACCGGCCAGCCACGCGTCGGTGGCCGCCACCGTGTCGTCCTCCACCAGGTAGGTCGGGTACGCCAACTGGGCGAACTCCTGCGCCGGCTCGCTGTCCCGGGTGGCCCACACCTGCCCGACCGCCGCGAAGTACCGCTCCCGGTACGGGGCGACCAGATCCACCTGCGCCGGGTGGGCGAAGCCCTGCAACAGCGCCCGGTGCCGCCAGTTGGGCAGCGCGTCCGGGCCGGTGAGCAGGGCCCACACGGCGGCCTTGTTCTCGGCAGTCGGCATCAACGCGTGCGCGTACGCGGCTTCCCGCTCACCGCTGGCAGTGCGGTCGCTGCTCAGCTCCGCCTCGATCTCGGCAGTCCCGGCGGCACCGTTGGCCACCAGGGCGGCGAGGACCGACCAGCGCAGCTCGGTGTCGACTGTCAGCCCGGCCGGCATCCCGGTGCCGTCCAGCCAACCGCGCAGCGTCGCCAGGTCTTCCTCGGAGCGGACCGCCGAGGTGAACGCACGGGCCCAGGCCAACTGGAACCCGCTGCCGGGCTCGGCGGCGGCGAGTGCGTCACGGGCGGTACGGGCCAGGTCGGCCCAGCCGGTCGGCGCCCAGGCCGGGTCGGCGTACAGGGTCAGCGCGGTGGTCGCCTGCCGCAGGGTGGCGGTGACCAGGTTGATGTCGGTCTCCGCGGGCAGCCCGCTCAGCGTGAGCGCCACGTAGTCCCGGGCGGACAGCTCGGCGTCGCGGATCATGTCCCACGCGGCGGTCCAGCAGAGCGCGCGTGCCAGCGACGAGTCGAAGCCACCGATGTGCTGCACCACTGTCGCCATCGAACGCTCGTCGAGGCGCAGCTTGGTGTAGCTGAGGTCGTCGTCGTTGAGCAGCAACACGTCGGCCGCCCGGACGCCACGCAGCGGGGCGAGATCCGTGTGCTCGCCGGTCACGTCCACCTCGTACCGCTCCCGACGGACCAGCCGCCCGTCGGTCAGGTCGTACAGGCCCACGCCGATCCGGTGGGTCCGCAGCGTCGGGTACGCCGCAGGAGCCTCCTGCCGCACCAGCACCTGCTCGTACGTGCCGTCGGCCCCGATGGTCACCTCCGGGCGCAGCGTGTTGACCTGTGCGGTCTCCAACCACTGCGCGGCGAACTTGCGCAGCTCCCGCCCGGATGCGGCCTCCAGCTCGGTGAGCAGGTCGTCGAAGGTGGCGTTGCCCCAGGCGTGCTTGCCGAAGTAGGCCCGCAGCCCGGCCACGAACGGCTCCTCACCCACGTACGCGACGAGCTGCTTGAGCACGCTCGCGCCCTTGGCGTAGGTGATGCCGTCGAAGTTGACCTCCACGGCCTCCATGTCCGGCATCTCGGTGTAGACCGGGTGGGTGGAGGAGAGCTGGTCCTGCCGGTAGCCCCAGTTCTTCCGGATGGACAGGAAGGTCGTCCACGCCTCGGTGAACCGGGTCGCGTTGGTGTTGCACCAGTGGCTGGCCCACTCGGCGAACGACTCGTTCAGCCACAGGTCGTTCCACCAGCGCATGGTGACCAGGTCACCGAACCACATGTGGGCCAGTTCGTGCAGGATCGTGTTGGCCCGCTGCTCGTACTCGAAGTCGGTGACCTGCGAGCGGAAGAGGTAGTGCGACTCGGCGTGCGTGACGCAGCCGAAGTTCTCCATCGCGCCGGCGTTGAAGTCGGGCACCCAGAGCTGGTCGTACTTCGGCAGCGGGTAGCGCACGTCGAACTTCTCGTGGAAGAAGTCGAAGCCCTGCTTGGTGATCAGGAACAGGTCGTCGGAGTCCAGGTACTGGGCCATCGACGCCCGGCAGAACACCCCCAGGTCGATGCCGTCGTGCGCGTCGCGCACCTCGTGGTACGGCCCGGCGCACATCGCCGTGATGTAGGTGCTCATCCGGGGCGACTCGGTGAAGTGCAGCGTCTTGAGCGCCTCACCCGCCGGCTCCTCCCGCTGCACGGGCATGTTGGAGACCGCCCGCCAGTGCGCCGGCACCGTGACGTGCCAGGTGTAGACGCTCTTCAGGTCGGGCTGGTCGAAGCAGGCGAACACCCGCTGCGCGTCGGCCGTCTCGAACTGGCTGTAGAGGTACGTCTCGCCGTCCACCGGGTCGACGGTCCGGTGCAGACCCTGGCCGCTGTTCGAGTAACCGAAGTCGGCGTCGACCACCAGGACGTTGTCGCTGTCCAACCCGGACAGGGTCAGGCCCTTCTCGGCGGACCAGGCGGAGAGGTCGACGGGCGTGCCGTTCAGCGTCGCGGACCGCACCGACTCGGCGGCCAGCTCGATGAAGGTGCTCGCGCCCGGTTCGGAGCAGCGGAACCGAACCTCGGTCGTCGACCTGAACGTGCGGCCGTCGGCCGCCAGCACGGCGCTGGACAGGTCCAGACTGATGTCATACCCCGTCACGTTGAGCAGGCGTGCCCGCTCGGTCGCCTCGACCTGCGTCAGGTTGCGCACTCCCGGCACTGTTCGTCTCCATCCCACATGTCGCCGTACGCCCGGCGGCGCCCGTTCGCCTACCGCTCGTGACGGCTGGCCCGATTCGAGTCTTCCATGTACGGGCAGCCCGCGGTGGCCGAGGTCACGCTCTCATTCGGGTGCCGGTCGATGCGCTGCGGGGTGAAGATTCTCCTGAGACGCCGACCTGTCGGCGCCACCCGTCGCGAAGGGATCTCACAGTGACCGAACGTGTCACCGCCGACATGTGGTTCGACCCGGCCTGCCCGTGGGCGTGGATCACCTCCCGCTGGCTGTTGGAGGTCGAGCAGATCCGGGATGTGGACATCCGCTTCCACGTGATGAGCCTGGCCGTGCTCAACGACGGCCGGGACGAGCTGCCCGAGGACTACAAGGAGTTCCTGAAGACCGCGTGGGGCCCGGTGCGGGTCTGCATCGCCGCGGAGCAGCTGCACGGCAACGAGGTGCTGCGCCCGCTCTACACGGCGCTCGGCACCCGGATCCACCTGCAGAAGCAGGAGCGGGGTCCGGAGCTGTACGTGGCCGCGCTCACCGAGGCCGGCCTCGACCCGGCACTGGCCGCGGCCGCCGACAGCACCGACTACGACGAGGCGCTGCGGGCCAGCCACGAGGCGGGCATGCGCCCGGTCGGGCAGGACGTGGGCACTCCGGTCGTGCACGCGCCAGGCCCGGACGGCGCCCCTGTCGCGTTCTTCGGCCCGGTGATCACTCCGGCGCCAAAGGGGGAGGCCGCCGGCCGGCTCTGGGACGGCGTGTTGCTTGTCGCCGGCACCCCGGGCTTCTACGAGCTCAAGCGCACCCGCGAGCAGAGCCCGATCTTCGACTGAGCGACGACCACCGCGCCCCCGTCCGTGCTTCGTCAGTCGCGCGGACGGGGGCGTTTCTCGTCGGGTGCCGAGGTCGGCGGAGGGTTGTGGCGTCACCGGGAGGCGGGCGGCGTCGTTTCCCTCGGTGTCCGCCGCAGCGACCCGTAGGGCCGCACGCCGCAGTTCGTGGAGGCAAATCCCGATGGCCAAGCACCGTGCGTCCGGTGACGATCAGTTGACCCGGCAGGGGGTGATCGAGACTCCCGGCGCTGACTACTGGTCCGTTGACGACTCCCGCTGGCCGACGGTCCGCCCGGACCTGCCCGCCCACCTGGTGGATCTACTCGCGCCGCCCATCGTGGTGGGCGTGGCCCGGGTCCCGGTGACCTCCCGGCTCACCCCGCCCAGAGCGGTCGACCCACTGCCGTCGTCCATCGACGCGGTGCCGACCAACGCGCCGGCGCTGGTGCCGTCGGGAGCGGCACCGGCCGAACCGGCTCCTCCGCCGCCGGCGCCGGCTCCTCCGCGCCCGGTGCCGACGCCGCCGCTGAGCCCGCGGCCCGTTCCCACGCCTCCTCCCGACCGTCCCGTGCCGGGGCCGCCCGCGTCGCCCCGCCGCGCCCTGAACACGGGGCCGATCGGGACCGGCCGGCGTGGCAACGGTGGGCCGGTGAGCGCAGGTAAGCACCGCCGGGGCACCTCCGATCGCGCCGGCTGACCGGCCGGGCCCCACCGGGCGCTTTCATCTGGTGGACGCCCCCGCGGGTCCCCGTCGGCGGCGACACCGTCGCCGGTAGCGTCAGTGGGCATGACGGTCGTGCATCCGATCACCCGGGCCTGGGTCACCACTGGCGGCACCGGCGCGCAAAACTACGACGAGTTCGCCGACGACGCGGAGATCACCGCGATCATCGAGTCGAACCCGCACAGCGCTCTCGGCATCGAGATGCCGCATCGCGCCCCGCAGAGCCTGGGCAAGTCGTTCCTGGAGGCGCTGCCGGACGCGGTGGCCCGCCTCGCCGAGGCCAAGGCCGACGGCAGTTACACCCCCGCCGAGCAGGTGGTGGTGCTCTACCGGATCAGCGCGCCCGGCGAGGAGCCGGCGTACGGGCTGTTCGCGATGGTGGACACCGATCAGATCTCCACCCGGGCAGACGAGCCGGGCCTGGTCATCCGCAACGAGGACGTCTTCATCGCCAAGGTGCGCGAGCGGGTGGCGCTGGCCGACGCGCTGGGGCACCTGCTCTCACCCGTACTCCTGCTCCAGACCGGGCGTGGCGACGAGCTGCACGCCGCGCTCGCCGCGGCGACCGACACGGCCGGTGCGCCCGCCGCGACGGACACCGACCAGGCGGGGCGCACGCACGCCATCTGGCTGCTCGGCCCCGGCCCGGAGCAGGCCACGCTGACCGCCCTCGCCGGTGGCGGGGACCTGGTCGTCGCGGACGGCAACCACCGCAGCCTTGCCGCCCAGACCGGAGGGCTGCCGCGCTTCCTGGCCGTGGTCACCACCCCCGCGTCGGTGGCCATCCAGCCGTACAACCGGCTGGTCAGCGAGCTGACCACCACCCCGGCCGAGCTGCTCGACCGGCTGCGGGCCGCAGGCGCCGAGGTCGAGCCGATCGACGGCCCGGTCGAGGTCCCGGCGGCCGGCGGCACCGTGCACCTCCGCCTCGACGGCCAGGGGTACGCGGTGCGCCTGCCCGCCACCGCCTCCGCCGGCCTGGAAAACCTTGACCACGCCCTGGTCGAGCGGCTGGTGCTGCGCGACGCGCTCGGTCTGGACCCGGGCGACAAGCGGATCACCTACGTCGGCGGTGACTACCCGGCGAGCTGGCTCACCGGTGAGGTCGACGCCGGGCGGGCCGAGTTGGCCATCCTGATCGCGCCGGTGACCGTGGCGGATTTCGTCGCCGTCAACCTGGCCAGGGAGAAGATGCCCCGCAAGAGCACCTGGTTCACCCCGAAGGCGCGCGGCGGTCTGGTCGTCGCCGAGCTGCCGCGTTGAGCGTCATCCGCACGACCGTGTGACGAACCCGGCTCGGGGACGCCGCCCCTGTGACGTCCCCGAGCGCGGCCTGACAGACTGCCCGGTATGCGCGTCTACCTGGGATCCGATCACGCCGGTTTCGAGTTGAAGGTGCACCTGGCCAACCACCTGGCCATGCAGGGCTACGACGTGGTCGACGTCGGCCCGCACAGCTACGACCCGGACGACGACTACCCCACGTTCTGCCTGCACACGGGCGACCAGGTGGTGGCTGACGAGACGGGCCTCGGAGTGGTCATCGGTGGCTCCGGCAACGGTGAGCAGATCGCCGCGAACAAGGTCGCCGGCGTCCGCGCCGCGTTGGCCTGGAGCGTCGAGACCGCTCAGCTTGCCCGTCAGCACAACGACGCGAACGTCGTCGCCATCGGTGCCCGCCAGCACACGCTGGACGAGGCGACCGGCATCGTCGAGGCGTTCCTGAACACGCCGTTTTCCGGCAACGAGCGGCACGCTCGTCGGATCGCCCAGGTAGCCGAGTACGAGCGGACCCGGAAGCTCCCCGACCTGCCCTGACCGTGCGGCGCTCAGCGCGGCGAGCGGGGCAGTTCCTCGCGGGGCACCCAGTTTCGCCGGACGACCACCACCCGGGCTTCCGCCTCGGCCAGGTCGTCGTCGGTGGGGCGGGCCGCGTCCCGGGCCCGTAGCGCGGCGCTCAGCCCCACCTGGGACGAGCCGGAACCGACCAACCCGCGCAGCCCCCGCTCGCCGTCGCGCTCGTCGCCGCCCGCGCTCCTGCGTCGCGGCGGCGGCGGCTCGTCACCGTCGTGCACGCCCGGCGTGCTGACCGTCGGGCCGTTAGCGCCCGGTCTGGCCGTCTCGGTGTCGCCGTGGTGGCGCAGCCGTCGCCGTCGTCGGTCGCTGTCACCCATCAGCCGACCGTACCCTGGCCGGGTTCGATCCGGCACCGTCGCGGGGCCGCGCCTCCCGGCCGGGGTCGGCGACCGATTTGCCGGCTGGCTACCCTCGAATCAAGGCGGTGCTGTTGCCGTCGGTCAGGGGGAGGACGAGATGGCAGACCAGACGCAGCCGTGGGCGGAGCGGACCGTGGAGGTGCCACCGCAGGCCGGCGTCGGGGTGCCGCCGCAGCGTGACGGTTTCCGCCGGGGGGTCGCTCCGGTGGGTGAGCGCCGCACCCCGCGGACGGAGCCGTTCCCGGTGGTCGAGCAGGAGCCGACCGGCACCGGTTGGCCCGGCGAACCGATGCCCCGTCGCTCGCTCAGCTCCCGGATGGCGCAGCTTCGACGCGGCGGTGAATGGAGCGCGGCGGCAGGCCTCTTCGCGTTCGTGTGTTGGGGGATCTGGGCGCTGTCCGGCCAGGGCGACCTGAGCGGCCCGCTGCTGGTGCTGGTGCTCAGCCTGCTGGTGGCCCTCGGCCTGTTCGCCCTGTTCCGGCTGATCGGCCGGGTGGTGTGGGAGCGGCAGTTGGGCCGGGTCCGGCGCAGCGCCCGAGGTGCGCACCTGGCGACGGCGGTGTTCCTCGTCGGCCTCGGGGTGGCGTGGCTCCAGCAGACCGAGTGGGTCGTCTCGGCCTGGAACTGGATCTCCTCGAACTGACCGGGCGTGCACGGGCGGGCCGGTCCAGGACCGCCCACCCGTGCACCCGGTCGTCTCCCCACCAGGCAAGGTCGCTGCTTACCCGGCCGGCCGCGGTTCATCCGTGGCCGGCCGCTCCGACCGGTACCCGTTCGTGGGACCTGCTCCGCCCAGCGGTGGCGGCACGTTCGCGTCAGTGCTCGGGCTTGTGCGCCCGGACCAGGATGCGCTGGGCGTGGGCCACGAACGGGCCGTGGCGACGGATGTGGTCGTGCAGATCGGCGAGGCGGGCCCGGTAGCGGTCCACGGTGAAGTCCGGCACCGTCCAGATGACCTTGCGGAGGAAGTGCACCACCGCTGCCACGTCGTTGAAGGTGGTCGGCAGCGCTTCGTGCCGCAGCTCGTCGATGACCAGGCCGGCGGCTCGCGCGTCGGCGGCGGCGCGGGCCGGGCTGCGTTCGTCACCGACCTCGCGGGGACCGGTGAGGAACTGGGCCAGCTCCCGGTTCGAGCCAGGGCCGATCTGCTGGGCCAGGTACTGCCCGCCGGGAGTGAGCACCCTGGCGATCTCGTCCCAGAGCACGACGTTGGGATGCCGGCTGACCACCAGGTCGAACGTCCCGTCGGGAAACGGGAACGGCGCGTCCTCGGCGACGTCGACCACCCGCACGCCGCGTGGTTCGAGCGCGCGTCGGGCCAGCCGGAGGTTGGGCGGCCAGTGCTCGGTGGCCACGGTCACCGGCGGGAATGCCGGCACCTCGGAGAGCACCTCGCCGCCGCCGGTCTGGATGTCCAGTGCGGCGCGGGCCACCCTCATCTGGGCTGCCATGAGTTTCAGATATCCCCAGGACGGCCGCTGCTCTGTCGCGCGGCCGTCGAACCAGGAGAAGTCCCAACCATCCACGGATGCGTCGACGCCTTCGCGGAGTAGATCCTGGAAGGTCGCCGTATCCTGCATTGCGTCAGGCTGACAGGCCGCAGTGGTGATGGCAAGCAGATGTGCCAGGTGTCGGCGCACTGTGCACGCAATGACTCCTGTCAGTGATCTGACACCAATTCCGAACGATCTTTCGGCGAGAATTTGTCACGTGGCGGATCTCCTTCGTTTCGAGACTGATCAGGGCGTCCTCCTCGTCGAGGAACACGCTGGCACCGATCTGGAACGGGTCGGTCTGCTCGACCGGATACGCCCCGCCCGGCAGACGCTGGAGATGGCACTGGCCCACATCAAGCCCGCGCTCGACGCGGCGCTGGGCGTGGTCCGGGGCGTGGCGGTGCGCCCCGATCAGGTGGAGGTCGAGATCGGTGTCACCCTCACCGCGGAGGCGGGTGCCGTCGTCGCCCGCACCAGCGCGCAGGGCCACCTGAAGGTCAAGCTGATCTGGACCTCGCCCGTCCCCGCGCTGCCGTCGGCGGCTGAGGACGGGGCCGGCGCGCAGGAGAACGCCGCGCATGACTGACCGCAGCGCCGGCCGTCGGCCAACGGCCGTCCTCGTCGAGTGGTTGGCGGAGCACGGATGACCGGCACCCGGTCGCTCGCCGGCCGGGTGCGGATACTCGGTGGCCACTCCTCGTCGGTCGTCGGCGCGGGCATCCAGTTGACCAGTGAGCTGGTGCTGACCTGCTGGCATGTCGTCGGCGACGGCACCGGGGCGGGTCAGCCCGGGGTGCTCGTCGAGACACCGAGCCACCCCGGCACCCGGGTCGCCGCCGAGGTGACCTGGTCCCGGGGTGTCGGCCCAGCGGGCGACGGTGACCTGGCGCTCCTGCGCTGCGCCGCGCCGCTGGCGTCCGCCCCCGCCACGCTGGCCGATCGCGGCGACGACGAGTTCGACGTGCGGATCGTGGGTTTTCCGGCCAACACCCCGGCGTCCGTCATGGTGCTGGCGCGGGCGGTCGGTCCGGTCGACGCGGGCACCGGATGGCGTCAACTCGACCGAGTTTCCCCTGCCACGGCCGGAATCGACAGGGGGTTCAGCGGTGCCGGGGTGTACGGCCCGGATGGCGCCGTGGTGGGCATGGTGCTGGCCCGCGCGAGCGTCGGCCAGCAGTTGGTCGGCTGGATGTTGCCCGTCGGGCAGTGGCGTGCCCTGCTGCCGCCCGGCAAGCTGCCGCCTGCCCTGCTGCCGCCCGGCAAGCTGCCGCCTGCCCTGCTGCCGTCCGGCCCGCTGACAGCCGTCGCCCGGGCGACGCCCCGGCCGGCACCCGCCCCGCTCGCGTTCGCGCAAAAGATGGCGCTGGCCCGACTGCTGGAGGAAATCCCGGTACTCCGGCACCCCGACAGCCGTCAATTGGTCATTCAGTCGCTGCCGCCGCACATCAGCCGGATGGTGAACCCATTCGGGCCATTGGGTCTCGACATGTTCGGCCTGATTCGGACGGCCCTAGAATACGAGGATGGGATCGCGGCTCTCTATCGCGTCCTGCTGTTGACGGAAGGGTCGGCGAGTACGCCACTGCGGGCCTTCCGTGACCTTGCCGAGAGCCTCGGTCTGCTGACGGGTACGGAGGACAATCGGTGACGACGCCCCGGATGCCGAGCGCCCAGGTGCAAGCCATCTGCGACGCACTGCTCTCGATGAGTTCGATCAATGACGGGAACACCCGCTCGCTCTACCTCGACGAGGTCGAGGGGGAACTGCGCAAGCGACTGTCGGTGCCCCGGCACTCCGAGGTCCGGTACGACGTCTACCGCATCGTGCGCGCCTGCGCCCAGGAGCCCCGGGGCATGTCGATGCTGTTGCAGGTCATCGCCAACTTCCACCCTGGTGCCAGCGCGGTCACCTCCGCCCAGCAGATCTACCTCTCCTGGCTCCTCGCACAGTTGCTCACTGACGTCCCGCCCGAGGTCGTGACCGGGGCCGTCGCGGCAGTCACGGATCATCCGCAGTCGCCAGATGACCTGCCCGCCCTGGTGGAGGCCGTCGGCTGGCAACCGGTGGGTGACTGGCAGGTCCCGGCCGCCGTGGCGCTGGCGGGCCTGGTCCTCGCCGGCCTCGAGTCGGACGGCAAGCCGTTGGAGCAGTGGTTGCGGGACGCGGCGGCGGCCCTGCGGCTCACCACCGCCGACCTCGACGATATGCGCATGGCTGCGAAGGCGCACTGGACGTCGCTACGATCCCCGCACCAGGCGGCACCGGCCGAGGCCGGTGGAGAGGAACCTGAATCCGACATGCGCAGGACGATCATCATCGAGGAGACGACACCCCAGCGATCCCGAACTCTCATCCGGGGCGGCGTCCCACCGCGCAACCTGTACTTCACCGGCCGGGAGAAGCAGCTCGTCGCGCTCGACGAGCTTCTGTCGTCACAGCACCGGGCCTCGGTGCTGCCGGAAGCGGCGCTGCGCGGTGTCGGTGGGGTCGGCAAGACCCAGCTCGCTGTCGAGTTCGCCTACCGGTACGCGGACCGTTACCAGCTGATCTGGTGGATGGCCGCCGAGGATCTCAGTGCGCTGCGTACCTCGATCGCTGCCCTCGGCGAGCGGCTCGGCCTGGCCGCGAGCGCCAGCCTGGAGCAGACCGTGCGGACGGTCCTCGACTCGCTGTCGACGAGTTCGCTCAGTTGGTTGCTGGTCTACGACAACGCCGACGACCCGCACGAGCTGGCTCCGCTCATGCCCTCGTCGAACCTCGTCGGCGAACGCGGCCACGTCCTCGTCACGTCGCGGAACATGGCCTGGTCGGCGAGCGCCATGACCCTGGACGTCGACGTGTTCACCCGAGCCGAGAGCGTGGAACTGCTGCTCAAGCGGCGTCCCGCGACCAGCCCCGACGACGCCCGCCGGCTCGCCGCGGAGCTTGGCGACCTGCCACTCGCCCTGGAACAAGCAGTCAGTTGGCTGCTCACCATGCTGTCGTCGGTCGACGAATACCTCGTCGACCTCAAGGAACACGCCCGGGAGCTGCTGGGGGAGGGGCAGCCCCGGCAGTACCGGGGCACCGTGTTGACCGTGGTGTCGATGGCGCTCGCCGCGGTACGCGAGCAGAATCCCGCAGCCGCGCAGCTGATCCAGCTACTCGCCTTCCTCAGCCCCGACCCGGTCCCGATGCGCCTGCTCTGGGAGGGGCGCCGCGCCGGGTTGGACGAACCGCTGCGCACCAGCCTCCAGGAGCGCAACGACATAGCCCGGGCGATCCGGCAACTGGCGTCGCTCGGGCTCGCGAAGGCGGACAACGCCAGCCGGCACGTACAGGTGCACCGACTGGTGCAGGCGGTCATCCGGGAGGGGCTCGCCGAGCAGGGCGACGACAGCCCGCTGACGCACGCCCGCCGGTTGCTGGCCGCCGCCAACCCGGGCTTCCCCGACGACCGGAGCACCTGGCCCCGCCACGCCGACATCGCGCCACACGTCCGCGTCGCCGGTCTGATCCACGGTGACCTCGACGCCCGCCGGACGGCGATGGACCAGCTGCGCTACATCTACAACCTGGGTGACTTCGAAGGTTGTCGGGACTTCGCGGAGGAGATCCTGGCCGCCTGGGACCAGCCCGGTCCGGACGGCCAGCGCAGCGGTGACCCGTTGACTCTGCTGGCGATGCGACGGTACGCGGACGCCCTGCGGCTGCTCGCCGACCCGCGCGCGGCCGCGTTCAGCCTCGAAGCGCTGGAGCGGATGCGGACGAGCCTCGGTGAGGAGCACGAGTACACACTGGGTGCGGCGAACAGCGTCGGCGCGGACCTGCGGCGGATCGGCGACTTCACGGCAGCGGCCGACCTCGACCGGCGCAACCTCGACGTGCACCGCCGGGTGCTCGGCGACGGGCACCCGAGCACGCTGCGGGTGATGAACTCGATGGCAATCAACCTTCGCCTGAGTGGTGACTTCGCAGGGGCGTACGAACTCAACCTCGAAGTGGCGCGGCACGCCGGTGCGGCCGCCGAGGACGGCACCTATTCACTGGTGCTGGCCCAGGAGGCCCAGGCGCGCGACCTCTACCTCCTGGGCCGGTACGCCGACGCGCTGGAACTGCTGGACAGCTCCCTGCCGGTGCAGCGGTCGCTGCTGGGCGCGGAGCACCTCACAGTGCTGCGCGCCACCTGCATCCACATCGCCTGCCTGCGCAAGACCGGGCGGCTCGACGCCGCCGTGACCGAGGGCGCGGCCAACTACCGGCTGGTGACCCGCCGCTTCGGCACCGATCATGTGCTGGCCGCGGAGGCGGGCATGACCTGCGCGAACGCCATGCGCGCTGCGGGCGACGCGACCCAGGCGTACGCCCTGGCAGCCCAGGGGCACGCCACCTTCCGAGCCGTCTTCGGGGAGCGGCATCCGGTCACGCTCTGCGCTGCGGTCAACCTCGGGGTGATCCTGCGGGCTCGCAACTTCGACCGTGAGGCGCGGGAGTTGGGTGCGGCCACCCTGCAGGCGATGGGCGAGGCGTTGCCGCCCACCCATCCGTACCTGCTGAGCGCGCGCTCCGCGCAGGCGATCAACCTGGTCCGGTCGCACCGGCTGGAGCAGGCGCAGGTGCTCTCCCAGGCGATCCTCGAGGACTCGCGTCGCCTGCGTGGGCCGGGGCATCCGTACACGCTTTACTGTGCTGTCAACGCGTCGGTCGATCTGATCGAGGTCGGCGAGGAGGATCGGGGTCGCGAGCTGCTCGACGAGGCTGCCGCGGCGCTGGAGGCCGTGTTCGGGCCGGACCATCCGGAGGTGGACGCCGCGCGGGGCCAGCGGCGCATCGAGTGTGACATCGAGACCGTCGGGCTGACCTGACGCCTCGCCCACCGGCGGTGGCCGCACCGAGCCTTGGACTCATCGGGTGGTGATCGTCGGTCGCCGGTCGCGCTCGGCCCGCGCCACCTCCCGGCGCCCGGCGGCGTCGGCGGACGCCGGGACCGGCACGGCGGCCAGGTGGCCGATCCGTTCGGCCAGGCGCTCTGCCCAGAGCCGCCCGGCCGAGGTGAGACTTCGGGCCCGGGCGAGCTCGACCACGGCGCGCTCCAACTGCGCCCGCACCACCGCGAACCGCGCGGTGGCCTGGGCCGCCAGTTCCGGTTGGGCGCGCAGCGCGGCCCACACCTCGGCGACGGCAGTGAACGCGTAGGTGCCGTGCAGCAGCCCACCGATCGGACGGGGGTCAGGACGCCAGGGCGCGAAGTACCGCACCGGGTCGGCGGGTTCGTGCAGCTGGACCAGGCCGAGGACAGCGTTGAGTTTGCTGTGTTGCAGCTCGTGCACCATCGTCACGGCCAGATCCACCGGGTCGAGGTTGGCGTCGGCGGCCAACGCCCCGAAGGCGTCGGCGTGCGTGACACTGTGCCCACGCTCGGTGCCGTCGGCCAACGGTACGAAGGTGCTGATCCCGGCGGCCACCTCGGCGGCGTGCGTCGGGGCGTACCCGACGAGCAGGTCCCAGGCGTGCCCGATGGACCGTTCCAGCTCCGCGGCCTGCGGTGCGGAGAGCCGGGCGGCGACCGGTAGCCCGAAGCAGTCGCGGTAGGGGTCCAGGTCGTCGACGCGGAGGTCGAGGGTGACCGGCTGGTCGGTGAAGCGCCACCAGCGGGTGGGCGTCCACTGGCGTCCGGTCAGGTCGGCTGGCGTCACGGCTGTGCTGCCGCCGTGTCGACGCAGCACCCCGAGGCCCGGCACGGGCACCAGGCCCGCACAGGGTGTGACCGGCACCGACGCGTCCGACCGACCGCTGAGGGCGGCCGCCGCGAGCGCCGCGAACGGGAGGTAGTCGGGTCGGCCGGTCGCGCCGTGCCGGACCCGCTCGATCGCCCAGACGGCGAGCCACGGGTGATCGAGCAGCACGTCCGCGGCGGCGGGGTCGAGGCGGTGGGCGTGGCCGAGCAGGTGCGCCGACGCCGCCAAGGCGTCGTCGGTGTCGGCCAGGTTCTTGAGGACGAGCATCGTGCGGTTGCGTTGCGCGCGCCGCAGAGCGCGGATGGCAGCCGGGCCAGCCCGGCCGTCGGCCAGGTGTGTGAACTCCGAGCGGGTCAGCTGGAGTCGGCGCCGGGGTCGAGGAAGCTGTTCCAGCCGGCCAGCGTCGTCTGCCGGGGACTCTTCAGTGTCGCGACCAGTTCCTCGATCCATCGGGCCAGTTCCGGATCCTCGTCGCGTAGCAGGTGGCTCAGACCCTGCGTCAACACGTCGACCACAACGAGGTGATCAGGTGCGGGTTGCTCAGTCATCGATGTCCCGGGTTGGCGCAGGCGTCCTGACATCAAAACACGTCAACGTCTGTGATCACCATCGGCTTACCGTCCGTCACCGGGGGTCGCCCGTCATGGGCCGTACCGCCGCCGGCTGCTGCCGGCGGCGGTACGGACCCGCGGGTCAGCCGGCGGCCGCCTCGGCGGCGGCGTGGTCGCGGGCCACCCGGACCATTTCCACCAGCCCGCCGGCGTATTCCTGGGACTCGCCGTGCGCCTCGTCGAACGGCGGCTGGAAGCCGACGCCCTCCCACTGGTTGGTCGCCGGGTTCCACCGGTCGTTGCCGACCTCGAAGTCCCAGGCGAAGATGCCCAGCTCGTAGTAGAGCTGGTCGGCCGAGTTGCCGGCGGCGGAGTAGAGCACGTCGGCGACCGGTCCGGTCTGCGACGGCCAGGTGACGGTGCCGCGCTCCTGAGCGATGGCGCCGACGATCCGTCGGGCGCTGTTGAGGAACAGCGTCGACTCGTCGATCGACGGTCGCGGCAGGGTGACCCTGCCGTCGGCCCGGTACGCCCCCGGCGGCCACATGAAGTACCCGCCGTAGGAGTGCACGTTCATCGCGAACTTGATGTTCGGGTGGTCCTGAGCGAGCGCGATCACGTTGCCGCTCTCCGCCTCGGACAGCTCGGCGGTGCCCGCGTAGGTGCCGGACAGGCAGTTGGCGCTGGCGCCCACGTAGCCGTCGAAGTACGACCCGACGGTGTAGTTGCGGTTGATGTCGACGCCCCACGAGGTGCGGTTCTTCGGGTCGCGGGCCGCACCGGTGCAGTGGTTGACGAGGTTCTTGCGCTGGAAGTTGAAGTCGTTGAACGAGTAGTTCGCGCCGTCCGGGTTGACCATCGGGATGACGAAGATGTCGACCTGCTCCAGCAGCTCACGGGTGGCCGGGTCGGTCCGGGCGTTGGCCAGCATCCGCTCGGCGAACTCCAGCGTCACGAGCGGGGTGGCCCACTCCCGGGCGTGTTCCTGGGAGTACGCGAGCACACCGACCCGGGAGCCATCCCGGTGTACGCCGAGGCGCAGCGCCTGCACCGTCCACGGCCGAGCCGGCACCTCGGTGCCCTGGAGGCCGTCGTCGAGTCGGGTGGGGCCGGCGACGGGCATCGGCAGCCCGGCCGAGCCGTCCTCGACGGTGGCCCGGAACCGGTCCGGCTGACGGGCATTGATCGCCGCCGCGACCTCGTCGGTGGTGCTCACCGTCTTGCCCGCGGTGTCGGTGGCCAGTGACACGGTGAGGACGCGGTCGCGGTAGCCGACGGTCAGTGGCCGGTTCGTCCGGCCCGGGTCGACAGTCCGCACCTGGACGCCGTTCATGTTCTGGTCGCCGAAGCGGACCGACTCGACGACCAGGGCGGCCACCGCCGGGTCGCCCAGGTAGCCGACTGCGTTGCGTCGGTATCCCTGGGTCTTGTTCGGCAGGTCGATCACGTCCACCAGGTCCCGGTACTGGCGGGCCAGCCGCTTGATCCGTGCCTGGATGTCCACCGGCGTCAGGTACGCGTCGATGAAGTCCTTCTGGTAGCCGGCCGGCAGCGGCGGCGGGGAGGCGTTCGGCCAGAGTGTCGGGGTGATCGCCCGGCTGACCCCGCCGAGGCTGGAGGTGGCCGTCAGCTGAACCGGTCGGTTCGGCACCGGCTGGGGGAGGGCGTAGTGGTACTGGTACTCGCCGGAGTCCTCGAACCGGTACAGCGGGAACGAGCCGGTGGTGCCGTCCGCGGTGCGCCAACTGACGGTGATCTCCACGTCCGGGTCGTCGGTGGCGGTGGTGGCCACCTGGGCCTGCAGGAAGGTCTGTCCGGTAGTGGTCCACCAGTACGCCTGCTGCACCTGGAGGGTGTCCACGGCGGTCGCGGCGGCGGTGGACCGCTGGCCCGCGGCCGGCGCGCGCAGCCCGGCGGCGGTGCGGGCCTGTGCCGCGCGGACGCTGGCGGCGTAGTGCCGGTTGCCGTCCCCGGCGCGCTGCACGATCTGCACTGCCGTCGCGCCCTGCGCGGTCAGGTCGTCGAGCTGCGCGCCGCTGAGCACCAGGTCGGCGATGATCCGGCCGTCCCGCCCCCGGGGCCGGTTGGCCAGGTCCGCGCCGGTGGCGACGAGCCGGTCCAGCTGGGCCTGATCGCGGAGCTGGACTCGGACCACAGCGGTTTCGGTGGCGCTCAGAGCGATCGGTGCGGCCGGGTCGGCTGGTGCGGCCGCTCCGGAAGTGGGATGGGACAACACTGCGCTGAACAGGATCACTGTGGTGGCGGCAGCTGTCCACCGTCGTCGGACGATCATGTGCCCTCCTGTGACGGACGTCGATGTGCTTGGTCCTTACACCAGTGCACAGATCGACACCTGTCAAGGTTCCCTCCGCGCCTTCCCGGCGTTGATCCCGTGACATGTCCGCGAGATCCGGAGCAACCCCCTGGTGCAGACCCCGCGTGACTAACTCGAAACGGGGATCGGAGGCCTGAATGAGCGATCGCGACGAGGCGTTCGCCGAGTACTTCGCGGCACGGTCCGGTGCCATGCGCGGCACCGCGTACCTGCTGTGCGGCGACTGGCACCGTGCCGAAGACCTGGTCCAGACCACGTTCGTCAAGCTCTACCGGGTCTGGAACCGGATCTCCCGGCACGAGGTGCTCGACAGCTATGTACGCCGGATCCTGATCCGGACCTTCCTCGACGAGCGCCGCCGCGGCTGGTGGCGGCGTGAACGGGTGGGTGGGGAGGACGCCGAACAGGCGGCCCCGCCCGACTCGCCGGAGAGCCGACTGGTGCTGCTGCAGGCGCTGACCCGGGTGGCACCGCGTCAGCGGGCAGTGCTGGTTCTGCGGTACTGGGAGGACCTGTCGATTGAGGACGTCGCGGCGCTGCTGGAGTGTTCTCCAGGGACGGTGAAGAGCCAGGCGGCACGCGGGCTCGACACCTTGCGCGGCCTCCTGACACCCACCTACAGCGGGATCGAGATGGGGGAGCGATGAACGAGCAGGAGTTGCGCGAGGGGCTGCGCAGCGAGATGGCGGGGACGACCCCGCCACCACCATTGAGTACGACGGCCGCGCTCGGCGCGGCACGCAGGACGCACTTCCGTCGACGCGCGCTGTGGGCGTCCCTCGGATCGGCGGCTGTCGTGCTGGCCGTCACCGGCTTCGCGGCCGTCGCCACCCCGGACGGCCACGTCTACCAACCGGCGGGCCAGGGGCCACTGGCTTCTCCGGACACCAAGGAGCCGTGGCCGACCGGGCCGGACGGGCAACCGCAGGAGGACCGGACCGCCCGTGCCGGGTCCAAGCACGACCAGGGGGTCCACCTGCTCACTGAGGCCGTCTCGGTCGTGCCCGCCGGTTTCACCGCGCCGGAGGATCCGCCGGGCCGGTCCGCAGAACAGCGGACGCTGCGGACCCACCAGGCGCAGTTCGAGGCCAAGGTGGACGGCGTCGACGTGTGGAGTTACTCGTCCTCGGTGGCGGTGGCGCAGGGCAAGGGCACCGGTCGCGTGATCGTCGAGGCGTACGACGCCGGCAACCAGCTGCCGATGGAACCGTGCAACCTGGCCCAGGCATTCTGGGGCATGCGGGGCGAGTGTCAGGTCGAGACCGTCGGAGCCGTGCGGGTCGGCGTCGTGGTCCGACCGAGCGGCGACGATCGGCTCGACCAGTGGTCGGCGTACCGGCACCCGGACGGCGTGGTGGTCTTCGTGGCACAGGGCGTACGGCTGGACGAAGGTCGGCCGGCGTTGACGAAGCTGCCGTTCTCCGTGCCGCAGTTGGCGGCTCTCGCCGTGGACGATCGGTTCCATCTGAAGTGACACGGCGACTCGGCCTCGCCGAGTGGGTCCAGGTGCCGGCACCGTGCCGTTCACCTGGGCCTTGCCGTTCTCTCAGCGGCGCGCTGTGAGGGGCACGAGGATGAGGAGGGCAATGCCGAGCGTGGCGGCGCCGACAGCCCACCACCAGAAGAATCCCGAGAAGACCGAGGCGATCAGGAGCCCCACGCCGAGACCGGCCAGCAGGCCGAGTGCGAACAGGGCCCGTGGGGTCAGGGCGAGGTACGGCAGGCGTCGTACCACCAGCACCTCCAGCCAGGTACCACCTACCGCCAGCAGCGCTGCGCCCACGCCGTCGACGGCGGACAGCCCGTGACCCTCGCTGACGGGCACGAGAACGCGGCCCTCATCACCGGCGGGGACGAAGAGGACGAGCACGCCAACGACGATGAGCAGGGCGGCAGCGCCGACCTGCCGGCGCGGGGCGCCCTCGCCAACGGCTGACATCGCTACAGTCTCGGCCATCCGCCATCGTCCGCGCAGCGGCCGTATCGGCAAACATCGAACTCCCGGCGCCCGGCTGGTCGCCTGTCAGCGCCATTCAGCAGATGTCGTTGTGCAGCCGCTGGTCGTCGAGCGCCGGCTCGCGGATCGCACAGGCACAGGCCGCCCACTAAAATGCCCTCCGACCTGGGCCGGAGGGCGTTGGAGCGGGCGACGAGAATCGAACTCGCGTAGTCAGTTTGGAAGACTGAAGCTCTACCATTGAGCTACGCCCGCGTGCTTCCCGCCGAAACGGGACGCGCCCACAGCGTACCCAATGTCGAGGCCCGACGCGTAACCGCGTCACCGCCCCGCGGTGCCGCGCCGTCCGCGACCCGGCGGCCCAAGATCCGCACAGCATCCGGGATGTAGTGGCCTCGCCGCGCGAGGAGGCCACTAGATCCGTGAAGTTGTGCGGATCTTGGGATCGCCCTGCGGATCGTGGCGGCACGTGGGCGGAGCGGAATGGTAATTTTCGGGTGATGTGTCCGGGTGGGGGATGCCCCGGCACCGACTGAGGCGTGGCGACGGCATAGACTGCACGTCGCCACGGGGTGTGGCGCAGCTTGGTAGCGCACTCGCTTTGGGAGCGAGGGGCCGTGGGTTCAAATCCCGCCACCCCGACTGTCGTCCGCGGCCGGGCCGCCCCGGGTGCCGCCCAGTGCGGTCCCCGGGCGATGCCGGAGCGTCAGGCCGGCTCGCCTACACTCGATGGGCTGAATCACGCCCAGACTCAACTGAGATCCGTCAAGGAGTACGCCTGTGAAGAGCACCGTCGAGACTCTGAGCCCGACGCGCGTGCGGCTCGCCATCGAGGTGCCGTTCGTCGAGCTCGAGCCGAGCCTCAAGAAGGCGTACCGGGAGATCGGTTCGCAGGTCCAGGTTCCGGGCTTCCGCCGGGGCAAGGTGCCGACCGCGGTGATCGACCAGCGGGTGGGCCGGGGCACCGTCCTCAACGAGGCGGTCCAGGAGGCCATCCCGGAGAACATCCTCGCCGCGGTGCGCGAGCACGACCTGAAGACGCTGGGGCGCCCGGAGGTCGAGATCACCGAGTTCAACGACGGTGACTCGCTGAACTTCACGGCCGAGGTCGACGTCCGCCCGGAGATCACCATCCCGGACGCGAGCACCATCGAGGTGACCGTCGACGAGCTGCAGATCGACGAGAGCGAGATCGACGAGCAGGTGAAGAACCTGCGGGAGCGTTTCGCGACCCTCAAGACCGTCGAGCGGGCCGCCGCCGAGGGCGACTACGTCCAGATCGACCTGAACGCCACCGTCGACGGCGAGGACGTGCCGGGCGGCCAGGCCAGCAACATCTCCCACGAGGTGGGCAGCAAGCAGCTCCTGCCGGGCCTCGACGAGGCAGTGGTCGGCCTCGCCGCCGGTGACGACACCACCTTCACCACCCAGCTGGTCGGCGGCGACTTCGCCGGTCGGGACGCCGACGTGGCGGTGACCGTGCGCACGGTCAAGGAGAAGGAGCTGCCGGAGCTCAACGACGAGTTCGCCCAGATGGCGAGCGAGTTCGACACGATCGAGGAGCTGCGCGGCGACCTGCGGGCGCGGGTCACCCAGGGCAAGCAGGTCGAGCAGATCTACGCCGCTCGGGACAAGGCCCTGGCCCAGCTGGTCGAGGCCGCCGACATCCCGGCCCCGGAGGGTGTCGTCCGCGAGGAGGTCGAGAGCCGCAAGCAGGCGATGGTCGACCAGCTGGAGCGGATCGGCGCCTCGATGGAGGAGTACCTCGCGGCCGAGGACAAGACCGAGGAGCAGATCGACGCCGAGCTGACCGAGGCGGCCACCGAGGGCGTCAAGGTCCAGCTCCTGCTGGACACGCTCGCCGACGCGGAGGACGTGCAGGTCTCCGACGACGAGTTCGGGCACGAGATCGTGCACCGGGCGCAGCGTGCCGGGATGGCCCCGCAGCAGTACTACGACCAGCTGGTGCGCTCCGGCGCGGCCGCCGCGGTCTTCGGCGACGTGCGCCGGGGCAAGGCGCTCGCGGCCGTCATGGAGAAGATCACGATCAAGGACTCGGCAGGCAACGGGATCACCCTCGACGCGCTGCGCGCCGCCAACGAGGCGGAGCACAACCACGACCACTGATCGTCGGGTGCGGCCGCCGTCCGCCGCTGAGCGGCGGACGGCGGCCGTTTCCTTTCCGGGTACGCCCGGGCGGTAAGCACTGCCGGGTACGCCCGGGCGGTAAGCACTGCCGGGTACGCCCGGAAGCCCGCGCCGCGGGTACCCGACACAGCTGCGCTGAGAGCGAACACTGCCCCGACCGGGACTCTGCCGCCCCGCACAGCGGTTAGTGTCGGGAAAGACGGTACGGAGAGCGAAGGGCTGCCATGACCGACATGCACATCCCCAAGAAGTCGCTCCGGGCGATTGACGCGCGCGGTGGCGACTCCATTGGCAACCTCGACGACTCGGTCTACAACCGGTTGCTCAAGGAACGCATCATCTTCCTGGGCAGTGAGGTGACCGACCAGGTCGCCAACCGCATCTGCGCGCAGCTGCTGCTGCTCGCCGCGGAGGACCCGGACCGCGACATCAACCTGTGGATCAACTCGCCGGGTGGCTCGGTCTACTCCGGCATGGCGATCTACGACACCATGCAGTTCATCGACAACGACGTGTCGACCGTGGCGATGGGCATGGCTGCCTCGATGGGTCAGCTGCTGCTCTGCGCGGGCACCAAGGGCAAGCGGTACGCCCTGCCCCACGCACGGATCATGATGCACCAGCCGTCCGGTGGTCTGGGCGGCACGGCGTCCGACATCGCCATCCAGGCGGAGCAGATGCTCTACACGAAGCGGATGTTCCAGGAGCGGGTCGCGCACCACACCGGCCAGAGCCAGTCGCAGATCGAGGCCGACTCGGACCGGGACCGTTGGTTCACCGCCCAGGAGGCCATGGACTACGGCTTCATCGACAAGGTGATCATCGGAGCCGCACAGGTTCCGGATGGCGCCGGGACCCTGAGCTGAGGAGCTGACGATGACCGATCTGAGCCTGCCGCCCCAGTTCGCGGCCGTGCACAACCGCTACGTGCTGCCGTCGTTCGTCGAGCGCACGTCGTACGGGGTCAAGGAGTCGAACCCGTACAACAAGCTCTTCGAGGACCGGATCATCTTCCTCGGCGTCCAGGTGGACGACGCGTCGGCCAACGACGTGATGGCCCAGCTGCTGACGCTCGAGGGCACCGACCCGGACCGCGACATCATCATGTACATCAACTCGCCGGGTGGTTCGTTCACCGCCATGACGGCGATCTACGACACCATGCAGTACGTCCGTCCGGACATCTCGACGGTCTGCCTCGGGCAGGCGGCGAGCGCGGCGGCGGTGTTGCTCTCGGCGGGCACCCCGGGTAAGCGGATGGCCCTGCCGAACTCGCGGATCATCATCCACCAGCCGGCCACCGAGGGCGGCTACGGGCAGGGCTCGGACATCGAGATCCAGGCCCGGGAGATCCTGCGGATGCGTACGCAGCTGGAGGACATGCTGTCCCGCCACTGCAACCGCCCGATCGAGCAGGTTCGCAAGGACATCGACCGTGACAAGATCATGACGGCCGAGGAGTCCAAGGAGTACGGGCTGGTCGACACGATCCTGACCAGCCGCAAGAAGGGTCTGCTGGCGGCCAACGCCGCCCGCTGAGCTGTACCGGGTCAGAGGTTGGCCGGGGCTCCGTTCCCGGCCGACCTCTGACACACCCGTTTTGGGGGTCGGAGAATGCCCCGCCAGCGGGTAACGTCGGGTCCGTACCGCTTCGCCGGTTGGGCCGGCGGCGCGAACTAAGCCGGGCGGCGCGCAACGTCCGCAGGTCAGGGCCGGGTCTCCGGCCGATGAGTGCAGGGAGAACGTAGGTGGCACGGATCGGTGACGGCGGCGACCTACTGAAATGCTCCTTCTGCGGCAAGTCGCAGAAGCAGGTCAAGAAGCTCATCGCGGGCCCAGGGGTCTACATCTGCGACGAGTGCATCGATCTCTGCAACGAGATCATCGAAGAGGAGCTGGCCGAGTCCGGCGAGGTGAAGTGGGAAGAGCTTCCCAAGCCGATGGAGATCTGCCAGTTCCTCGACACCTACGTCGTGGGTCAGGATCAGGCCAAGAAGGCGCTCGCCGTAGCGGTCTACAACCACTACAAGCGGATCCAGGCCGAGGCCGCTAATGCGCCGGGCTCCGGCAGTGACGCCGTCGAGCTGGCCAAGTCCAACATCCTGCTGCTCGGCCCGACCGGGTGCGGCAAGACCCACCTGGCACAGACCCTCGCCCGGATGTTGAACGTCCCGTTCGCCATCGCCGACGCCACAGCGCTGACCGAGGCGGGCTACGTCGGCGAGGACGTGGAGAACATCCTCCTCAAGCTGATCCAGGCCGCCGACTACGACATCAAGCGCGCCGAGACCGGCATCATCTACATCGACGAGGTCGACAAGATCGCCCGCAAGTCGGAGAACCCGTCGATCACCCGGGACGTCTCCGGCGAGGGTGTGCAGCAGGCCCTGCTCAAGATGCTCGAGGGCACTGTGGCCAACGTGCCGCCGCAGGGTGGCCGTAAGCACCCACACCAGGAGTTCATCCAGATCGACACCACCAACGTGCTGTTCATCTGTGGTGGCGCCTTCGCCGGGCTCGACCAGATCATCGAGTCCCGCACCGGGCAGGGCGGCACCGGCTTCGGCGCCCGGCTCCGGTCGGTCTCCGATCGGTCGACCGACGACATCTTCAGCCAGGTCATGCCGGAAGACATGCTCAAGTTCGGGCTGATCCCCGAGTTCGTCGGCCGGCTGCCGGTGATCACCAACGTCCGCAGCCTGGATCGCAGCGCCCTCGTTCGGATCCTCACCGAGCCGCGCAACGCACTGGTCCGGCAGTACCAGCGCCTGTTCGAGCTGGATGGTGTCGAGCTCGAGTTCGACGAGCCGGCGTTGGAAGCCATCGCCGATCAGGCGATGCTGCGGGGCACCGGTGCTCGTGGTCTGCGAGCCATCATCGAGGAGGTTCTGCTCTCCGCGATGTACGAGGTGCCGAGCAACCCCGACGCCGCCCGCGTGCTGATCACCCGCGAGGTCGTCCTGGAGAACGTCAACCCGACGATCGTGCCGCGTGAGTTCACCGGGCGCCGGGCTCGGCGCGACCGCGAAGAGAAGTCCGCCTGATCCTTCCCGCATCACGCCGGCCGTTCGATCCTGAGCGGCCGGCGTGATCGTGTTCGGCGCCGTCCGCCAGTGACCACCACCCGTGCGGGCCAGACTGTTGACGCTGTCCGTCAGCGGCCCTCCAGCCGTACCCTTTGCTCATGCGTGTCGCCGTCTGCCAGTTGAACGCCCGGGACGACCGTAAGGCCAATCTGGCGGCCGCGGAGGCCCTACTGGAGCGCGCCGCCGCCGGCGGCGCGGATCTCGCCGTCCTCCCGGAGTACGTCGACTACCTGGGTCCTGCGGCTGGGTTGCCCGAACCGGAGCCGGTCGACGGTGAGGTGGGCAGCTTCTTCGCCGGGGTCGCCAGGCGGCTCGGGATCTGGTTGGTGGCCGGCTCGTTCCACGAGGCCGGCCCGGACCGGGACCACACCTGGAACACCTCGCTGGTCTTCGACCGTTCCGGCAGCCTGGCCGCGACCTATCGCAAGATCCACCTGTACGACGTGGAGATCCCCGGTCGGGTCTCCTACCGGGAGTCGGCGAGCGTCGCGCCCGGGGCCCAACCGGTGGTGGTCGACGTCGAGGGGCTCCGGGTCGGCCTGTCGATCTGCTACGACCTGCGCTTCCCGGAGCTGTACCGGCTACTCGCGTCCGATGGCGGCGCGCAGCTGCTGGTAGTTCCGGCCGCCTTCATGATGCACACCGGCCGGGACCACTGGGAGGTCCTGCTGCGGGCCAGGGCTATCGAGAACCAGTGTTTCGTGGCTGCGGCCGCTCAGACCGGCGACCATGAGCCAGGTCGCACCTGCTTCGGGCGCAGCATGGTGGTCGACCCGTGGGGGACTGTCATCGGTCAGGTGCCGGACGGCCCGGGGGTCTCCGTCGTCGACCTGGACCTGGAGCGGCTCGACACGATCCGCGCCGAACTGCCCAGCCTGGCCAACCGCCGGCTTTGAGCTGCCCTGCGCGCCGGCTGGGAGACCCTCAGCCCTCCAGCAGGACGCCGATCACCGCGAACCCGGCGATGGCCGCTGCGGTGACCAGCAGCGCCGTGGTCATCCGGGACCTGCCCCGTCGGGCCAGCCGTCCCACCGAGAGCACAAGTACGACAAGCACGACCGCACCGATCACCACCTGCCAGAACGGCCCGATGAGGCCGAGCAGCGCCTCCTCGGCGAACACCCTGGCACCGTGCCCGGACTCATCCATGACTGACACTCTGGCACGTCGAGGTGGCCCGCGTCCTCGGCTGAGCCGGGGAGGCGGGGTGCTCGCGTCCTTGGTGCCGGCGAGGGCCGGCGAGGGCTCTTCGTCCGAACCAGTGATGAACCCTGATTTGCCTTCTCCGGGCCGTCCGCGTAACTTTCTCTCTGCACGGGGGAGGCCGGACAAACCGGCCGAGAACGGGCGCCAGGCTCGTGGCGGGAACGCCGAGCGAGACTGAGGATCGGGCGGTGCGGAACACTCCGGAAACGGGGTTGCGAACGCGAAGCCGACCGGGTAGAGTTTCGAAGCCGGCAGGAGCCGGGCGGAGAGCCGCGAAGCGGCGATCGGCCGGTCTGCGGCTTCCCACGACAGAAACGAACGTCGGCAACGACGTGCGTCATCGTGGACTCGAGCAAGCAAGACCACCCGCATTATCGGGTTGAAGCAATGACGAACCGCGAAATATCGGTTTGACACGGCGGAAACGAGCGGGTAACGTAGTAAAAGTGCCTGGCGCTGAAAGCGCCGGGTGCGAGAGCGGGAAATACCCCGGTTGGGGTTCCACTGTGGTGGGGCTTCTGGTCGGTGTGTGGTTGTTCTTTGAGAACTCAACAGGGTGCTTGTAAAGCCAGTGCCAATTAT